>JAJYKC010000145.1 GCA_021788955.1 Acidobacteriota bacterium | reverse complement strand
GTGGCGCGCCGGACTTGCCAGCGCCGGCCTTGCCGACGTTTTCGCCGCGATCTATCTCTCCCTCCCCGGCAGGCTGCTGAACTACGCCGACGCGGACCTCCGCCAGCTACTGACACTCGTCGCCGCCGGTTTGATGGTGGTCGCCCTGGTCCATTTCCTTCGGAGACGTCAGCTACGGGCTGTCCACGCTCTGGGACGCCAGGTTCGCGAGGCCCGAGGCCGGGTCGAAATCGAGCGTACGTTCCAGGCGCTCGCCGACGAAGCTCCGGTGCTGCTTTGGATGTCGGACCCTGTCGGCCGCCGGTTCTACTTCAATCGCGGATGGCTCGCCTTCACAGGGTCGAGTCTGCGCGAGCAGACGGGCGACGGCTGGCGCGGCTGGATTCATCCCGACGACCTCACCGAGGCCGTCGACCGCTACCTGCTCGCCATCCGAAGCTGCGACACGTACGACTCGGAGTACCGCATGCGCACCGCCTCCGGCGATTACCGCTGGGTGCAGGATCGCGCCGCGCCGCGCATCTCCGAGGATGGCCAGATTTTGGGCTACCTGGGCTGCACGCTCGACCGCACGGAAC
Source organism: Acidobacteriota bacterium (assembly GCA_021788955.1). Next base: position 5,954 of record JAJYKC010000145.1, on the reverse strand, counting down.
GCAAGGAAGTGGAAACCGCCCTCCATCAGCTCTCCGCCCGGCTGCTCGAACTCCAGGACGACGAGCGCCGCCGCATCGCCCGCGAACTTCACGACACCACGGCCCAGAACCTTGCGGCCATTTCCATGTGCCTGTTTCCGATCCAGCAGGCTGCCTCGAAATTCGAGCCGAAGCTCCAGGAAAAGATCCGCCAGGGAATTGAACTCGCTGAGCAGTGTTCGCGGGAGATCCGCACCGTTTCGTACCTGCTCCATCCGCCGCTGCTCGACGAACTCGGACTCATGTCCGCGCTCCGCTCCTACACAAGCGGCTTCGGGCAGCGCACCGGGATTGGGATCGAGCTGAAAATGGATGAGATCGGCCGGCTGTCCGGCGACGTGGAAACGACTCTGTTCCGTATCGTGCAGGAGTCGCTTACCAACGTCCACCGGCATTCCGGTGCGACCCGCGCGGAAATCCGCATCGTCCGTGACCCTAAGGAAGTCAAGGTGACGGTGGCGGATAATGGTCATGGGATTCCTCCGACGCGCTTGCGCTTGCTCGGCGAAGGCGCGAGTCTGGGAGTAGGAGTAGCGGGAATGAGGGAGCGTGCAAGGCAGTTCGGAGGGCAACTTCGAATCGCTTCAAGCACGCATGGGACCACGGTTATGGCCGTGCTACCTCTAGGAGTTGAGCAATGATGGCTGACACGCCAAAGACAAAGATTTTGATCGCCGACGATCATGAAATCGTCAGGCATGGGTTGCGTTCGATGCTCGAATCGCATCCGGATTGGGAGGTTGTCGGAGAGGCCGTTACGGGCCGCGAAGCCGTCGAGATGGCGAAACAAACCATGCCGAATGTCGCGGTCATCGACGTCAGCATGCCCGAACTGAACGGGCTGGAAGCGACAAGGCAGATTCTCAAAGCCCTGCCGCAGACCGAGGTCCTCATCCTGACCATGCACGAGTCCGAACAGGTCGTGCGGGAGGTCCTCGACGCCGGCGCGCGCGGCTACGTGCTCAAATCCGACGCCGGACGCGATCTGATTGCCGCGGTCGAAGCCCTTTGCCAGCGCAAGGCCTTCTTTTCCTCGCGCGTGTCGGAGATGTTGCTGCAAAGCTATCTCTCCCGCCCGGCCCGCGAGCCTGCTCCCGAGGCCCCGCGCAACCGCCTTACCGCCCGGGAGCGCGAGATCGTTCAGCTTCTGGCCGAAGGAAAGACCAACAAAGAAGTCGCCTCGGCGCTGAACATCAGCATCAAGACCGCCGAAACCCACCGCACCAACATCATGAATAAGCTCGACCTGCATTCAATCAGCGAGCTAGTTCGCTACGCGGTGCGAAACAACATTGTCGAACCCTAGGGCTGTTCTTTTTTCGGCCTAGGCGGCGTGGTCGTGCAGGTTGTCCGCTGTAAGCGCCACACGCAGAGCGTTTACCACCGCCACCAGGTCGATCAGCTCCTGGGCTATCGCTCCGGCGACCGGCGGCAGCAGACCTGCCGCGCCTAACCCCATCCCGGCGATGCTCAGCGCCATCCCGCCCACCGCGCTCTGAAGTCCGATCGTTCTCATCCGCCGCCCGATGTGGATTAACTCATCCACCTTGCTGAGCGAAGCTTCCAGCACCACCGCGTCCGCGGCCTCCGCCGTGATCTCGCTCTGCTGGCCGAACGCAACGCCGACGGTTGCCGCCTGCATCGCCGGCGCGTCGTTGATCCCGTCTCCCACAAACAGCGTCGCGCCCCGTGCCGCTTCTTCGCGCACGATCTCGACTTTTTGCTCCGGGCTCATCCCCGCCCGTACTTCCTGAATGCCCACCTCGTTCGCCAGGTACCGCACTTCCTCTTCCCGGTCGCCGGACACGAGCATCACTTTCGTCACCCGATGCCGCGGCGCCAGGTGCCGGATGAAGGAACCGCTTTCGCTCCGGGGCGCGTCGTGAAACCGGAACGCGGCGCCAAACTCGCCGTTGAGCAACACCACGCACTCCATTCCGGGAATCGCCTCCGGCAGCGCCGCGGCTGCCTTTCCGCCTTTTGCCATCACCGCCTTCCGGCCGGTAATCGTGACCTCGACGTCGCCGATCCTGCCGGTCAGGCCCGCACCCGGCCGTTCGCTCACCTCCGCCGCCTCGCTCAACACGATCCCCGCTTCGCGCGCCGCATCCATCACTCCCGAAGCGAGAGGATGCTTGGAATACTGCTCCACGCTCGCCGCCAGCGCAAGCACCTCGTCTCGCGTCACGCCCGGCGCGCAGCGAACCTCGGTCAATGCCGGCTTGCCGTAAGTCAACGTGCCGGTCTTGTCGAAGATAACGGTCCGGCAGTTGTCGATCTGCTCGAGCATCGCCGGATTCTTGATGATGATCGCCCGGCTCGCCGCCACCGAAATCGCCCCCAGGATCGCTACCGGAATCGCCAACAGTAGCGGGCAGGGAGTGGCGATCACCAGCACGGCCAGAAACCGCTTCGGATCGTGCCCGATGATCCATCCGGCGACACCCACGCCGACCCCCACCAGCGTGTACCAGGCGCCAAGCCGGTCCGCGATGCGCCGAAGCCGCGGCCGGTTCTGCTCGGCCTCTTTCATGACCGTCATGATCTTGGCGTAGCGCGAATCCACCGGCAGCGTCGTCACCTCGATCGTCAGCGCCTGCTCCCCGTTGATCGCTCCCGAAAGCACCGTCGAACCTGGTGCTTTTGCGATGAGAAACGGCTCGCCGGTCAGATAGGATTCGTCCATCGTCCCCCGCCCGGATTCGACAATTCCGTCCACCGGGCAGATCTCGTGCGGAAACACCACAACCCGATCTCCCAGGCGAATTTCGTTCACGCCGATATCGATGAGTTGTCCGTCCCGCCGGCGATGCGCGCTGCTCGGCATTCTTCGCGCCAGGGCCGCCAGCACTGCCGACGCGCGGTGCGTCGCATAAGCTTCGAGCGCTCCTCCACCGCTCAGCATCAGCACGATGATCGCTCCGGCCAGATACTCGCCGAGTACCGCCGCAGCTACGATTGACAACCCGGCGAGCAGGTCCGAGCCGAACTCGCCGCGGCTCAGACGTGCGGCGAGATCGAAAAGCAGGGGCACGCCTCCCACCACGAGTACGCCAACGAGCGGCCACCCCGCCACATGCGGAGGAACGTGCATCGCATAGCGCAGCACGAGAGAAACCACGATCCCAACGGAGCTGAGCGCGGCAATGTACATCTCCTTTGCCGGCCGCCTTCGAGCATCTGTCGCATCCCCTGGCTGAGTTGGCGCCAAACGATTCGTACCCCCACTCTCAGCCTACACATTGCCTCCCGGCTGCGCCAAAAAAGAAACGGGACGCCGCGCTCAGGTGGCGTCCCGTTCGAGGAAATACTCAGTCAAATTTAGTTTGCGGGTTTAGTTTGCGGGTGGTGCGGGCGGATTCGGCGGCTGCTGCGACTGCCGCAGCGCAATCAGTTTCTGCTGCGGCGTCAACAGTGCCCAGAACTGCGCTTGCGCCAACGCGTTATTTGTCGCGGCCTGTGCCTCCAGCGGGCCCAGAGCCTGCGCCAGGGCCGTGATCTGCGCCGGCGTCTGCCCTGCCTCGATCGCCTTCTCGATCGCCTGATGCTGCGACCGGATCTGCTGCATCACGCTCTGGTTCTGCGTTCGCAGACTGCTGAAGATCGTCTGCGCCTGCGTCACCTGATCGCTCGTCAAGTCCAGCGCCGCAGTCAGAAACTTCAGTCCATGACCCATCCCGAAGCCAGGGCCGCCCGGCCCCATCATGCCCCGGCCCATCCCCGGGCCCTGCGCCAGAACCAACCCTGCGCTCAGCATCAGGGCCGCGCCAACCATCGGAATCTTGCGAAAGTCTCTCAGCATGTCATCCTCTCTTTTTCCATCAGACGCGCCGGACCACTTCTGGCGGCTTACCGCCCGGTTCCGTACGCTGTTCTCTCTACTCCTTCAAACGCACCACCACCCCGCTTCGTTGTGCTTGCTTCGGTAAAGGATGGTAAAGCGCTTGTAAAGACACGCTTACAGCCAGCCCCCGAACCTGTGCCATCCTCGGATCAGAGATGGATTCCCGTCCGCCAACCCCGCCAGCCTCCCCGTCGCTCGCCCAGCGTCTTCGCAGCAGCGCCTCGGCGGTTTTCGCCTATCTCGCTGAACTCGGCTCCCGCCAGCAAATCACCCGCGCCGGGCTCCTGTTCTCCCTCGCCTGCACCCTGGTCGGCTTCGCCGCCTTCGCCTCAGCCAACAACCTGCTCTTCCTCGTCGTAGCCGCGATGTTGGGCACACTGCTGGTCTCCGGCTTTGTCAGCCGGTTGACCCTGGCCGGCCTCGAGCTGGAACTCGAACTTCCCCCATTCATCGTCTCGGACCGGCCTGTCCTCGGCCGCGCCGTCGTCATCAACGCCAAGCACTGGATGCCGTCTTTCTCCGTCCACCTCGTCGCCACCGGCGAAGGCAGCCTTCCTACGCCCCTCTATTTCCCGATCCTCGGCAGCGGAAAGCGCACCTCCGCCCCAGTCGAGATGTTATTCCCCCACCGGGGCGTCTACAACGGCAGCCGCTTCGTTTTCTCCACGTCGTTCCCGTTCGGATTCGCCGAGCGCCGCATGCCCGTCAACCTGCGGCACGAGTTTCTCGTTTACCCGCCGCTCGATCCCCAGCCCGGCTTCGAACCGCTTCTCGCTTCCGCGTTCGAAGGGATCGAAGCGCGCACCCGCGGCCTCGGCGCCGACTTCCACCACATTCGTCCTTATCAAGCCTTTGAAAGCATACGCCACATCGATTGGCGCGCCACCGCCCACACCGGCGACCTTCAAGTCCGTGAATTCGCCCGCGACGACGATGCCGCCTTGGAGCTTGTGCTCGACCTCGATGTGGGCCGCGAGCAGAGCGCCTGGTTCGAGTGGGCCGTGGCCTGTGCCGCCTGTTTGAGTTGGCGGCTAACCGAACGCGGGGCCCGGATTCATTTCCGTACCGCCAATTTTGAGACACAAGTCCCGCGAGACGGAGACGTCCACCGCATTCTCAGATATCTGGCTGTTGTCGACCGTGATGAGGGACGCAAACTCCCCCCGCCCTCGCCCGCACACTTCCACCGGCTCGTTCTCAGCCCGGCCGCTGCCGCCGCGCCGGTCTGCGAGACCCCTTCCAAAATCTCGGATCCAGGTAAGGCAGATTCTTAATCCGCCTTCGCCTCTTCCACCATCAGGACCACCGGCTGCTCGATCATCTGTGAACGGTTCGCCGTCATCACCATCAGGTGATACTTCCCCGGCAGCATATGCGGCACAGTGAACTTCAACTCCGTCGGAGTCTGCTCTGTCATCTTGACCTGTGTGTCCTTCTTCTCATCGGTCAAATAAAGCTCGCAGACCTTGTTCTTGTCGAGGTTCATTCCCTTTGCCACAACAACGACGCCCGCCTTCGCGGTGTCCGGCTCAACCGTCTGGATCAAGGGCGCTTCCTGGAACGCCCATAGGGCCGTCCCCAGCAACCCAAGCAGGATCGCGGCCGCTTTCAGGCCTCTCATGATTCCACCTCCCGGTCCCAACACGTCTGCGCGCCGGCTCCGGCGCGCACCCCGAGCACGCCACACACTCTGTGCTCAGATTACACCTATTGCAGTTGTGTGGCCATGCCATGTGTGTGTCAGGGCCGGGATGCAAGCGAGGCTACTGGAAATCCATTGGTTGCCAAGGATTGCGCGATTTCACGCCCTACTGCTTCATGGGTATCGACCACGGCGGCGTTACTCTGTTCACCCGCCCACAGGCGATCGTCTGCCCTAAATGCTCACCCGTGTGCGCCAGAATGCGCAGGTAGATGCGCCGAATCGTGGTCTTTTCCCCGAAGAACTCCGCTGGACGATTCAACTCCGCCTCATCCGCCGCCCGGAAATTGCGCTCCGCCGCCGTGACCGCCTCCTCGAACATCCGCACTACGTCCGTCTTCGCCGTCACCTTGCGCTCCAACTCCGAAC
>JAJYKC010000144.1 GCA_021788955.1 Acidobacteriota bacterium | reverse complement strand
GCGCATGGACACGCCAACCACGTTCGACACGAATGACCGCGGCGACGTCAAGCAGGTGGTTGCCGACATGCGCAAGGTCCACGCGCAGGGCGCCGGCGTCATCAGCATGAAACTCGCGGGCGAAGGCCAGTTCGTCACGCGCGCAGACCGCCAGGCTTCGCTGCGCTTCGCGATGGGCCTCGGTGTCGTCGACTGCGTGACCATCGGGTTCAAGAATAGCGGCGAGGTCGACGAGGCCATCGACAACCTGAACCTGGCCTTGAACGCTTGATTCGGCCGCAAAAACTTCTTCCCTGCGCGCGAGCGTTAGTGTAAGATACACCGCAGGGGGCGGGTTCAGGGGAACCCGTTTAGGACAAATGAACTCATTCGCCGGCGGTTCCAGGGGAACCAGCCTTCACGGCGCTTCGGCGCCTTTCGCTCTGAGGAATCACAAAGAGAACATTTCATAACCCAGGCGCACCGGCATGTCCATCTCATGGCTCGGGACAGCCGTGCTGTCCCTGTTGCTCGCCGGTAGCCTTGTCTACTGCGCGCTCACGATCATCGCCGCGCGGAGGTATCTCGCCGCGCACCCCGGCCAAGGCCTTCGGGCGCCGACGCCGATCAGCATCCTTACGCCGATCGCCGGCCGCGACGCAGGCCTCGAGGAAAACCTGCGTTCGGCCTTTCTTCAGGATTACTTCCCGTTCGAGATCATCTTCGCTGCCCGGTCGCCGGAAGATCCAGCCATCCCGCTCGCGCGCAAAGTGATGGCTGAGTTCGCGGCCATTCCCTCGCGCCTGCTCATCACCGGAGAACCCGCGTACTCCAATGCCAAGGTCTTCAGCCTCGAGCGCATGATGGACGCCGCCCACTACGACCTCTTACTCATGGTGGATAGCGATGTTCGCCTCCGCCGCGACATGCTCAGCCGTATCGCCTCGGAGTTTGAAGATCCCTCCGTCGGCCTCGCCACCTGCCCGTACCGCGCCGTGCCCGGCAAAGGCTGGTGCAACGCGCTCGAAGCCGTCGGGATGAATACGCAATTTCTGGGCGGCGTGCTTGTGGCCCGATGGATTGAGGGGATGAAGTTCGCCCTCGGCCCGACCATCGCCGCGCGACGCCACGTCATCGGAGAATTCGGCGGCTTCCGCGCCCTGGGAAACTACCTGGCCGAAGATTTCGTGATGGGCCAACGCGTCGACTCGCTCGGCTACCGCGTGATTCTCTCCTCCTGTTCCGTCGAGCACCACATCGGCGACGCCCCTCTCTCCGGTAGCCTCGCTCATCGGCTCCGCTGGGCGCGCAGCACGCGCCGGTCCCGCCCGGCGGGCTACTTCGGTGAGGTATTCACGCACCCGCTACCCATCGCGCTCGCCCTTACCGCTCTCCAACCCGCGCTTTGGCCCGCGCTTGCCTTCACCGCGGTGGTCCGCGCGGCCGCCGGTTGGGCCGTTGCGGGCTGGGTCCTCCGCGACCCTCTGACCGCACGCCTGTGGTGGGGCGTTCCGCTGCAAGACCTCATAGCCATCGCCGTCTGGATCGCTGGCTTCTTCGGCAAACACATCACGTGGCGCGGCCGCCGGTACGCCCTGCTCGCCGACGGGCGCTTCGAGCCGGTTTCCGACTGACGGGGCGTCTACGGTTTCGAGGCCACGCGCTTGGCTACGTACTCCACCGTTTGTCCCGTGTCGCCGATGCTCGCCGTAAAGTGAATCTCGTCTCCACTCACCTTCCCCTTGTAGTGGATCTTGGCCTCGTTGCCCTGGAAATTCACCGAAATCGTGAACTCGATGGTATCGCCGTCGACTTTGCCGTCCTCGATCGTCGACTTACCCAGCATCTCGCTCGTGGTCTCTCCGGTCAGCTTCGTGCCGTCGACTTTGAACACGAACGTCCGCTCGATGGTTCCGTTTTCGGTCTCCGCGGTCCCCTTCCACGCGCCGGTGACATCGGCGGCGTACGCTGTCAGTGTGAAAACCGCCATCAACGCGAGCAACCATTTCATAGGCTTTCCTCTTTCCGTTCCAACGGGGAGTTGGATTGTATTTACTCTGGTCCAATCCGGCGCTCTCGTCAAGCCCTGCGCTTCCGGAAATTGCGGATGCGGTGGAACGTCAGGTAATTCGCGTCGTGGTAGGTGTGTGCGCCGCCGGCATCATCGTCCCACGCCGTGCGCGCCACGGCGATAATGTCGCCTCCGTCAAACTGCCAGTCGACGTACTGAAACGCGTGCTTCAGCGGATCCGGATGCTCGAGCACGATGCGCCGGATTTCCCAATGGCGGAGGTCCTTCGAGTCGAGGAGCGCCAGTTCATTCCGCACTGTCCCGGCGCCGCGGTCGCGAAACTGCGCGCCGATCACGTTGCCAAGCGTCCAGTATCGCCGTGACTTTTGCTCGTAACGGATCGTGAATTTACTTGCCCCGGCCGGAAAATCGACGAACCCGGTCCTGGGATCGAACGTCGCCGTGCGCCCGTCGCGGCTGATGTCGATGATGGCGGCTTTTCCGCCGTGCTGCGTGTCGACGCGAAGGAAGTCCACGATCCGGCCATGCGGCGTGACCACGGCGTTGCCCTCGAGCCAACCGGCGAAATCGCCGCCAAGCCACGAAGGGTCGCGAGCGAGTGCGTTGCTTTTCGTCCAACTCGATGCGCGGAGCAGATCCGCATGTGACGGCGCCGAAAGCATCGTCGCGCGGAACCACTCGCCCCATCGCGCGCCTCCTTCCCGATCCTCAAACGCCCGCCAGATGCGTCCTCCGGATTCGACGACCGGGTCCGGCGCGCAGTGATAGCGCCCGCGAAACAGAACGCCGTTGGTTTCATCCGTGGGATTGGTCCAGTGCGCGCCCCTATCGCCTGAGCGGCGAATGACAATGTCGCCGTACTCGCCGCGCGTGCCGATCAGATAGAGCGCGCCGCGGTGCAGGAATAATGTGCTCCAGAATTGGCCGTGGATTTCGGTGATCGGCCGCCAGGTTTCACCGCGATTGTGGGAGGCAAAGACCCGAGTCACGCCTTCGGTGTGCATGCCGGAGTTCGGCCCGAAAAGATCGTGGGAGGCGACGTAGGTTCCATCGGAAAGCACTGCCATGCTTGGCGATCCGATGTATTCCCCGGTTGATGCCGGCTGATGATCGATGACGACGCCCGGGGGCGGAGGGGCGCCGGCTAGGACGGCCGCGATAAGGGCTACGGAGAGGTGCATCGTTTCTTGTTGTAATACAGGCCAACGGATGGAGTGCATCGCACCCGTACAATGAAGAGAAGTTCCCATGGCGGCCAAGTATGACGTGATCGTGGTCGGTGCGGGCCACGCCGGTTGCGAGGCGGCGCGTGCTTCCGCGCGCCTCGGCTTGCGTACCGCGATGGTGACGATGAACCTCGACCTGATCGCACAGATGTCTTGTAACCCGGCGGTGGGCGGGATTGCCAAGGGACATCTGGTCCGCGAGATCGACGCGCTGGGCGGTGTGATGGGCGAAATCACCGACGCCGTGGGCATTCAGTTCCGGCTGTTGAATACAAGCCGTGGTCCGGCGGTGTGGTCGCCTCGCGCGCAGTGCGACAAGAAGCAGTACCGCATCAAGATGCGCGAGACGCTCGAGCGGGAGCCGAATCTTCGCATCCTGCAGGCCGAAGTGGCCGGGCTTGAGTTAACGGAGGGCGCGCCGCGCCGCGTGACCGGCGTTTCACTTCGGGATGGACGGAAGCTGACCGCGCGGGCCGTGGTGATCACCACCGGGACGTTCCTTAATGGACTGGCCCATGTGGGTGAGACAACTTACAGTTGCGGCCGCAACGGCGAGGCTCCTTCGAACTTCCTCGGTGACCAACTGCGTACGCTGGGCTTGGCCTGGGCGCGCTTGAAGACCGGAACGCCACCGCGGCTGGATGGCCGTACCATCGACTGGTCGCAGTTCGATGTGCAATCCGGCGATACGAACCCAACTCCGTTTTCGTTTCTCACTGGCCGGATCGAGCGGGAGCAGGTGAAGTGTTATATAACATACACTAATGAACAAGCACATAACGCGATTCGCAGGAACATCCATCGGTCGCCGCTGTTCAGCGGGCAAATTGAAGGCATCGGACCGCGGTACTGCCCTTCGATCGAAGACAAGATCGTTAAGTTCCCCGATAAGTCGCGCCACCAGATTTTTCTTGAGCCGGAGGGTCTGGACACACATGAGATTTATGTAAACGGACTTTCGACGAGTATGCCGGTGGATGTGCAAACGGCGGTACTGGCGGCGATCCCGGGGTTGGAGGACGCGGAGATGATCCGGCCGGGCTATGCGATTGAATATGATGCAGTTGACCCGCGGGAGTTGGCGGCAACGCTCGAGGTGAAGTCGATCCGCGGTTTGTTTCTCGCGGGGCAGATTAACGGAACGTCGGGGTATGAGGAAGCGGCGTGCCAGGGGTTGGTGGCAGGTCTTAACGCCGCCTGCCAGTTGACGGGTAAGGACGCTGTGGTGGTCGGACGGACTGAGGGGTATACCGGGATCCTTATTGACGATCTGATCAGCAAGGGGGCGGACGAGCCGTATCGAATGTTTACTTCGCGGGCCGAATTCCGGCTGCATCTTCGAATTGACAACGCCGACGAGCGGCTGACGCCGCTTGGACGCCGGGTTGGACTCGTGACGGACGAGCGTTGGGCGGTGTATGAGAAGAAGCAGGAGCAGAAGGCGCGGCTGCTGCGGTTGCTTGAGACGCGGCGTTTGGACCCGTCTTTCGCCTCGGATGCGCCCGGCGTCGAGGACCGGCCGATTATCTCGGTGTGGCTGCGGCGCCCCGAGGCATCGCTAGGGATGCTTCGGGAATGGGTTGTGTCGGAGTTGGGCGACGAGCCGGCAGAGGGAATGCTGGCAACGGTTGAGACGGAGTTAAAATACGCGGGCTACATCGCGCAGCAGAGCCGGCAGATTGAGCGGTTAAAGTCTTCGGAAGGGCGGACGATTCCTTCGGGGTTCGAATATGGGGCGATTCCGGGGCTTTCCATCGAAGTGCGGCAGAAGTTGGATCGGGTGCGCCCGGCGACGCTGGGGCAGGCGGGTCGGATTCCAGGCGTAACGCCCGCGGCAATCTCGGTGTTGGATGTGTATCTGAGCCTTGGCGCGCGCGCGGTTCAGCCGTGAGCGAGTTTTCTATCGAACTCGAAGGCGCTTGGGCGGAGAGCGGATTTGCGGCGCTGAGCCCGGAGCAGGTGGGTCGGCTTGAGTCCCACTGGAATCTACTTTCGCGCTGGAACGCGAAGATGAACCTGACGGCGGTTCGGTCGGTGCGTGAGGCGGTTCGAGTTCATTATTGCGAGTCGTTGCTGGCGGCACGTTTGTTGGGCGAGTTGCCGGGAGGAGCGCGTTTAGTGGATTTGGGTTCCGGTGGCGGGTTTCCGGGCGTGCCGCTTGCGGCGTGGTATTCCCGCTGTGATGTAACGCTGGTGGACTCGAACCAGCGGAAGGTTGCGTTTTTGCGGGAGTCGACTCGGGAGTTCGGCAATGTCCGGGTGGTTGCGGCGCGGATCGAGGACCTGGAAGGGCAATGGGATTGGATTTTTTCGCGGGCGGTACGGGTGGAAGATGTGCTGTCCGTGATGCCACGGCTGGGTTCGGCGGTGGTGTTGTTTCCGAGCGCGCAGGATCTGTCGGGGCTGCTCAGGCGTTCCGATTTTCGGTGGTCGGAGGCGATTTCGTCGCCCTGGAGTGCCGGTCATCGGATCGTGGCCGGTGAGTTGAGCTGATTCGTACCTCGATGTTCCACGTGGAACATCTCACAACGAACCCAACCCACGTCACTCCATGTTCCACGTGGAACATTCTTTCCGGTTCTGTGATACGGTAAGACGCAGGGACGCCTCCCGCCGGATCCAGACAACCTTGGGAAAGATCATCGCCGTCGCCAACCAGAAAGGAGGCGTCGGCAAAACCACCACTGCGATTAACCTCGCCGCCTCCCTCGCCGCCAACGACCTCCGAATCCTGCTTATCGATTCGGACCCGCAGGGCAACGCCACAACAGGCCTCGGAATCGCTAAAAACACCGGGAATCCGACGCTTTATGATGTCCTCACCGGTGAGGTAGCGGCAACCGAGGCCGTCGTCCAAACCGAGTTCGAGGGCCTCGACCTGCTTCCCGCCGACAAGAATCTCGTCGCCGCCAACCTGGAGCTCGTCGATGCCGAGAACCGAGAGTTCCGGCTAAAAGAGCGCATCGCCCCGCTCCGCGACCAATATCAATTCCTGCTCGTCGACTGCCCGCCTGCCCTGGACTTGCTGACCCTGAACGCGTTCGTCGCCGCCGATTCGCTCCTGGTTCCGATCCAGTGCGAGTTCTTCGCCCTCGAAGGTGTCTCGCAACTGCTCGACACCGTCGACCGGGTCCGTCAGTCCTTCGGCAACCCCCTCCCCATCGAGGGCGTTCTGCTCACCATGTTCGACGACCGCACCAACCTCACCCGCCAGGTCGCCGACGACCTGCGGGACTTCTTCGCCGACGAAGTATTCAAAACCGTCATCCCCCGCAGTATCCGCCTAGCCGAGGCTCCAAGCCACGGT
>JAJYKC010000143.1 GCA_021788955.1 Acidobacteriota bacterium | reverse complement strand
AGGCCGAGAAGACGGAGATCACGGCACTGGCGGTGGCGCCGAACGGCGATATCTATGCGGCGGCGGCCGGGGCGAAGGCTCCGGCGCGCCCGGCCGCGGGGACGCTCGCGGTTCCGGCCGCCTCGGCGGCGGTGGTAGGTGCTGTAGGACAGCCAACCCCTATAGCGCCGGGGCCGTCGCCACTGCCTCATGCGTTGGCGCCGCTCGCCGGTGGTTCGGAGGTGATCCGCATCACCGCTGACGGCGCCCCGCGCAAGGTCTTTTCCGACGCGCAGGCGATGGTCTACGCGATCGCGTTCGATAAGCAAGGCAAAGCGTTGCTGGGATCGGGGAACAAGGGCGTCATTTACCGTGTGGACACAAGCTGGCTGAGCACAGAGCTTGCTGAACTCGCGCCGACGCAGGTGACGGCATTCCTGGCGGATGGTGACGGTGGCCTTTACGCGGTGACGGGGAACATCGGCAAGGTGTACCGTGTGGGAGCGGAGACGGTTCCATCGGGGACATTCGAAAGCAGCGTGTACGACGCGGGGACGTTTACGCACTGGGGGGCGCTGTCGCTCGAGCCGACGCCGAAAGGGGCGATCGAAGTGGAGACGCGCTCGGGCAACACGGACCGTCCGGAGCAGAACTGGAGCGAGTGGCAGAAGGCGCCGCTCATTGGCGACAGCGGACGTGTAGCATCGCCGGCGGCGCGGTTTCTGCAGTACCGGCTGCGGCTCAGCCGGAGCGGGGCGGACGGCGAGGGTCCGCGTGTGTCAATGGTGACGGTGGCGTACCTGACCAAGAACCTGCCGCCCGAGGTGCAGGAGATGGAGATCACCCCGCCGAATTACAAGTTCCCGCCGCAGGTGCTGTCGATGGTCCCTACCGCCAACATTACGCTGCCGCCGTTGGGTGGACATCGCGCCGCGGCTCCGGCGCCGCTGATCGACATTTCGCCAGCATTGACGATGAACTACGCGAAGGGTTTCCTGGGCGTGCGGTGGACGGCGCTCGACCCTAACGCAGACACGCTTGAGTACAAGGTCGAGATCCGCGGCGTCAATGAGACGGTGTGGCGGCTGCTGAAGGACAAGCTGCGCGAGAAGGAGTATAGCTTCGATTCGCGGGCGTTTCCCGATGGCGATTATGTGGTTCGTGTCACGGCGAGCGACGAGCCTTCGAACCCGGCCGGCCAGTCGCTGAGCGATATGCTGGTGAGCGACCCGTTCACGATTGACAACACACCGCCGGTGCTGTCGCGCGGCGAGGTGGTGCACGAGGCGGGCGGGACGAAGGTCCGCTGCGCGGCGCACGACGCGGCGAGCATTCTGGTGAAGGCGGAGATTTCGGCGGACGGCGGCGACTGGCGGGTGATCGAGCCCATAAGCGGGATATCGGACGCGAAGGAGGAAGAATACCTTGTGCCGGCGCCGGAAGGCCAGCACGTAGTGGCGCTGCGGGTGACCGACGACTACGACAACCAGGCGGTGATCACGCTTACGGCGCGCTGAGGGCGGAGTGGCGGAAACACTCGACGACGTGGCCGTTGATGAGGCCGGCGGCTTCGAGATACGCGTAGCAAATGGTTGAGCCGGCGAAGCGGAAGCCGCGCCGGAGCAGATCCTTGCTGAGGGCGTCAGAGAGTGTGTCGCGGGCGGTAGGCGGCGAGGAAGCGCGGCGGCGGGGCTGAACGGGGGCGCCGTCGACGAAACGCCACAAGTAGGTGTCGAAGCTGCCGAACTCGGCCTGAACCGTCAGGAATGCGTGCGCGTTCGAGATGGTGGAGGCGATTTTGAGCCGGTTGCGTACGAGGCCCGGGTTTTCGAGGAGTTTGGCGGCGCGGCGGGAATCGAAGCGGGCGACCTTGGCGGGTTCGAAGTTCGCGAAGGCCTTGCGGTAGGCTTCGCGCTTTGCGAGCACAATGGACCACGACAGGCCGGCCTGCGCGCCTTCGAGCGTAAGCAGTTCGAATAGAAGGCGGTCGTCATGGACGGGCACGCACCACTCGGTGTCGTGGTAAGCGATGTCGAGCGGGCGGCGGGGCCAGGCACAGCGAGGCGGATCCGGGGGTGGCGTCATTTACCCTCGATCATCTCGCGCCCCTTGCGGCGGGCCGCGGCGAAGGCTTTCCGGCCGCTTTTGGTGGTGCGGTAGAGGCGGCGCAGGGCGCGGCCATCGCGCTCCTGATCCGAGCGAAGATAACCTTTCTTTTCCAGGTTGTGGAGGAGCGGGTAGAGCGTTCCGGGGCTGATGCGGTAGCCGTGGCGCGCAAGTTCCTCGACGATGCGCAGGCCGAAGACCGGGGCGTCATCGGCGAGCTGGAGGACATAGAGCGGGACGAAGCCGGAACAAAGGTCGCGGTCGAGAATATCGGATTCCGTTTCTGTTTTCGTTGTCGACATTCGATAACGACTCCGTGAGGCCCTATTCGTGGTAAGGCCAGTAGGGACGGGCGAACAGGCCGCCGTCGATCCAAATGGTCTGGGCGGTGATAAAAGACGAGGACGGGTTGGCGAAGAAGACCACGGCGTTGGCGACGTCCTCGGGCTGGCCGACGCGTCCCACGGGTGTCGCCGCGGCCCAGGTGGCGGCGTAATCGCTGGCCTCGAGGCGCGTCCGCTCGATTTCGATGGCGCCGGGCGCCACGCAGTTCACGGTAATGCCGTAGGGGGCCAGTTCCACGGCGGCGACCTTGGTCAACATCTCGATGCCGCCCTTGCTGGCCGTGTAATCGACGAGGCCGGGGAAAGCGAGCTTGTTGCAGCCCGAGCCGATGTTGACGATGCGTCCCCACCCGCGCTCCTTCATGTGGCGGGCGGCGGACTGGGTGCAGAGAAAGCAGCCTTTGAGGTTGGTGGAGAGCACGCGGTCCCAATCGGACTCGGCGAGATCGAGCAGCGGCTTCCAGGTCTGCACGCCGGCGTTGTTGACCAGGATGTCCACCGCGGCTTCCCAGGCGGCGATCTGGCCGAACATGCGTTCAATGTCCACGGCTTTGCCGACGTCGGCCTGGACGACCCAGGCGCGCCGGCCGAGGGAGCGGACGGTGGAGGCGGTGGTTTCGGCGCCTTCACGGTCGCTGTTGAAGTTGACGATGACATCGGCGCCGGCGGAAGCGAGCGCGACGGCGATGCCCCGCCCCACTCCCTTACTCGAGCCTGTGACGAGGGCCGTGCGACTTTCGAGTGCGTTCGGTTGTGCCATGGCGGAGTTCTGCGAAGAAAACAGTTTATCAGCGTACAGCCGTTCGCTATGGTGGATTAGATTGGAATCGCGCTCCTCAACCGCGAGGGAAGAAACGCCGGGCCTCCGCTGGAGGGGCGGTAAGTGGCGCTACGCGATTCTGTGGGTCTTTCTTTCTTTGGTCTATCACTCGAATCTTCGGCCAATCGCTTCCGGGGATTCGCTGCCAGCGGCGCTGATCCCGGTTTCGATTCTTCTGGATCATTCGGTGGCGCTGGACCGGTTCGGGCCGTACCTGCGGGATCACGTGTGGTACGCGAAGTTCGTGACCCGGCAGGTGGGCGGGCACTGGTACAGCACTTATCCGGTCGGCGGCCCCGTGCTGGCGACGCCGCTTTATCTGCCGGTGGTCTACGTGCCCTGGGTTCGGTGGCAGGATCCGGGTACCCTCGTCGCCGTGGCGCGAATCACAGAAAAGTTCGTCGCGGTAGCGCTGGCAGCGGCTGCCGCGGTGCTGCTGTTGGCGTTGCTTCGCCGGATGCTGCCGGAACCGGAAGCGTGGCTTCTGGCGCTGGTGTTCGCGTTGGGCACGGGGAACTGGTCCACGTCGAGCCAGGCGCTCTGGCAGCATACCTATGGGCAGGTGGCGATTCTGGGGTGCCTGTACGCCATCGACCGGTGGGAAGATGGCACCGCGAACGTGCGATGGGAATGGATTGCCGGATTTTGCGCGGGGTGTGCGTTGACGATCCGACCGAGCAACATTGCTTTGCCGGTGGCGCTCGCAGTAGTGCTCGGCTTGCGGCGGACGATGCCGGGCACCTGGATCCGGGTGTTCGCCCCGGTGATGTTGGCGGGGGCGTTGACGGCTGCGGGAAACCTGGCTGTGTTCGGGAGGGTCAGCGGTGGCTATCCGCCCGTTCTGAGCGGGCATTTTCTCGAGGGGCTGGCGGGTATCTTATTCAGTCCGGCGCGCGGGCTGCTGGTTTACACGCCGGTGGCGGTTTTTGCGCCGGCGGCGCTTTCCCGGCGAGCGCGGGCGGCTGCCGACCGGCATCGAATGGTGATCGCGGTTGCCGGTGTTTTTTCGATCTGTCAGATCGGCATTGTCGCGATTTGGCCCACCTGGTGGGGCGGTTACTGCTGGGGCCCGAGGCTGCTCACCGACATTCTGGCGCCGCTGATGATCCTGGTTGCAGCGGGTTTGCCGGCGCTTCCGGGCCGCGGTTGGAAATGGGCGCTTGCTGTGGTGGCCGTATATGGCCTACTGATTCAGGCGATTGGGGTTTACTGTTATCCGGAGGGGAGATGGGACCGGTTGCCGGTTAGCATTGACAGCCATCCGGAGCGGCTATGGGATTGGAGGGACAACCCTGTCACGCGTACGGCGCGGGGAGGCATTGCGCGGGAGCCGTATGCGGTGGTCGAGGCTGCGGCCGGCGGGGGATGGACGGCGGCGGCGAAGAAGCTGCGCGAGTTACGGATTCAGCCTTACTAGCGGGGCCCGAAGATGAGGAAAACTTAACATAACTAAGGTAAGGTTTCTGATAGACTAGGGGTCGGCGTAGTGCCTCCGCCGGACGATGATCCCTGACATATACGCACCCGCGTTCTTACTGGCTGCTTCTCTTGCGAACCGGCTGGTGAATCAGCTTACCGATACGACATTTTCGGGTCTTTATCATCTGCAGCCGTTCGACTGGGCGCTGCTGGTCCCGTACTTCGGGGTTCTGGTGGTGTTGTCTGTCTATGGGATGCACCGGTACAAGCTGATTCACGAGTACACGAAGTTTCGCAAGAACCTGCCGAAGGATGCCTCGGCGCGGTTTTCCGAAGGCGAACTGCCCCAGGTCACGATTCAGCTTCCGCTGTTCAACGAGAGATACGTCGTCGAGCGACTGATCGAGCAAACGACAAAGGTTCGGTACCCGAAGCACCTGCTTCAGATACAGGTGTTGGACGACTCGACCGACTAGACACACGAGTTCACTGAGCGGCTGGTAGCCGAGTACCGCGCGCAGGGCCATCCGATTGAGTACAAGCATCGGACGAACCGTCATGGTTATAAGGCCGGCGCTTTGCAGGAAGGCTTGGAGACGGCGACGGGACGACTGGTGGCAATCCGCGACGCCGATTTCGGGCCACCGGTGGATTTTCTCGAGCGCACGGTGCACTTTTTCCTTGATCCCAAGGTCGGCGTGGTGCAGACGCGCTGGAGCTACCTGAACCGCCATTACAACCTGTTGACCGAGGTGGAGGGAATGCTGCTCGACGCGCACTTCGTGCTCGAGCATGGCGCACGCTGCGGCGGCGATTTATTCTTTAATTTCAACGGCACGGCAGGGATCCTGCGGCGCGAGATGATCGACGACGCTGGTGGCTGGCAGCACGACACGCTCACCGAGGACTCGGACTTAAGCTACCGGGCGCAGTTGAAGGGCTGGCGGTTCGTTTACGTGCCGACGGTGGACTGCCCGTCGGAGCTGCCGGTGGATACGTATGGCTTTCAGGTGCAGCAATCGCGTTGGGCCAAGGGTCTGACGCAGGTGGCGCTGAAGCTGCTTCCGGCGATTCTGCGGTCGAAGATTTCCTGGCGCCGGAAGATGGAAGCTTTCTTCCATCTGACGCCGAACATTTCTTACCCCCTGATGGTAGTGGTTGCGGCGCTGATGCTGCCGGTTATGATCATCCGGTTCTACATGGGATGGTTGCAGATGGTGATGCTGGACATGCCGCTGATCATCGCTTCGTTCTGGTCGATTTCGGCGTTCTATCTGATGGCGCGGCGGGAGTTGTTCCGGCAGGACTGGAAGCGGGGCGTGTTCCTGCTGCCGGCGCTGGTGGCGGCGGGCGTGGCGCTGACGATCATCAATACGAAGGCGGTGCTGGAGGCGCTGTTCGGCGTACAGACGAGTTTCGCCCGGACACCGAAATACGCGGTCAACGGGTCTGACAAGCTGAAGGTGCGGCCGGTGAAGTACCGGCGGCGGAGCGGTTGGCTGCCGTACGCGGAGATCGCCGCGGGCACGTACTTCGTCTCGATGATGGCGTACGCGATTGACACGTACAACTACCTGACGCTGCCGTTCCTGCTGCTTTTTGTTGGCGGGTATTACTGGGCCGGAATCACGACATTGTGGCAGGAATACCAGGGCCGGCTACGATGGCAGAGGGCGCAGGCGCAGGTGCTGGAGTTGGAAGAAAGCGCCACATAATCATGGCCATAGGGCTGGCCTAGGCCCCTGGGTTCCCAGGGGTGTAGTACTTAAATTCGAGAAAAATTAGAACTTTCTCTCGATACCTCTGCAAAATTCGCTGTGCCATACTCAGTTTTCCAGAACGGGAATTCTGAGTCTTGTCGCCATGCGAATTACGCGCGTTGC
>JAJYKC010000142.1 GCA_021788955.1 Acidobacteriota bacterium | reverse complement strand
CTACTTCCCAAGACGCAAGCGCCCGCTTCCTGCGCGCGCTCGAAGGCGTAATCGAACCGGAAGAGAAACGGAAGCGCATCGGCGAAGAGTTTGTCGCCGTACAGGAGCGAATCCTTGGGAGCGGCGATTTCCTCAGCGGGCGGTGGATTCTCGGCCAGGGGACGATCTATCCCGACACGATTGAAAGCGGCGGCGCCGCAAAGGCCGATGTCATAAAGACCCATCACAACCGCGTCGCCGGCATTCAGATGTTAATCGACGCGGGCCGCATCGTCGAGCCGCTCTCGTCGTTCTACAAAGACGAGGTCCGCCAAGCCGGCGGCGAGTTGGGAATCGCGCGCGAATTTCTCGACCGCCATCCGTTCCCGGGGCCTGGCCTGGCGATTCGTTGCCTATGCTCGGAAAGCGAAGCTCCGGTGGAACGGGTAAGCGACGGCTGGATTCTTCCCGTCCGCTCCGTTGGCGTCCAGGGTGACTCGCGAAGCTACCGGCAGGTGCTGCTCCTTGACGGCGCGCCGGGCGATCCGGGCCTGCATGAGCGCGCGACCACGCTCGTGAACCGGGAAGTGCGAGTGAATCGCGTGATCGTTCGCGGAGGCGGCGCGGCGCCGGAGACCCTGCGCCGGACTCGCGGAACCGTTACGAAAGACCGGCTGGAGCGGCTTCGGGCCGCCGACGCCGTGGTTCGCCAACTCGCCGCCGGACATGACTTCGACGGCCGCATCTGGCAATTCCCCGTCATCCTGATTCCGATCGGCGCCGCGGACCGGCCGGACTCCATTGTTCTTCGCCCCGTGCATTCGGTTGACGGTATGACCGCCGAATCCGTCTCGATTCCCTCACCGCTGATGACCGCTTTCTGTGAACGCCTTCTCGCGCTGCCGGGCATCGCCGCGGTCTTTCACGACCTCACGCACAAGCCTCCCGGCACAATCGAGTGGGAGTAAACGCTTCTCCTCAGATCCGGTGGAAGCTGCGAAGGATTTCCCGCGTCGTATAGCGCAGCGCGATTGGGCGCCCATGGGGGCAGCTCATCGGACAACGGGTGGCCGCGAGTTGGCGCAGCAGCCAGTCCATTTTCGCCGCATCGAGCCTGGTGTTGATCTTGATCGCTGCGCGGCATGCAATGGAAGCCGCCATGCTCCGGCGCAGATCCTCGGCGGACGCCTGCCGCAGCTCCTGCTCGGACACGTCCAGAATCTCGGATACGAGCGGCTCGGCGTCCGCGGGGCTGACGCCCGCCGGAACCGCCTTGATCGCCAACGTGCGGTTGCCGAATGGCTCGCATTCAAATCCGGAGCGCTCCATCTCCGCGGCAATACGAGCGAATTCGATCTGCTGCGACGGCGTCAGGCGCACGACGAGCGGCATCAGCAACCTCTGGCTTGCAGTTCCGCCCCCGGTTTGCTGTTCCAGCACCTGCTCGAAGAGGATGCGCTCGTGCGCCACATGCTGGTCGATGATCCACAGGCCGTCGCGGCCGGCGGCGATGATGAAACTGTCGTGAAGCTGGCCAAGCGGGTGAAGGTCTCCAAGCGAGGCGAGCGAGGCGTCGGCTGACGCCAACCCATCGGGCAGCATGCCGTGTGGGTCGGGAGCGCGATGGAGGACGGGATTGGGATCGAGGTCAAGCCTCGGGGCTGGATAATCGAACGAAAGACGCGGCGGCGGCGCCTGCTGGGGCCGGAGGTCGAAGCCCGGCGCAGGTTCCCCCGGCGCGCTTTCAGGCCCCGGAACCGGCTCTGGCGCTGCGAACCCGCCGGCCTCTGTTCTTTGGCTGAACTCCGAATAGGGCAGCCCTTCGCCCGGCTGCGGCGGCCTCGGTGGCAGCGGCATGGCGGCCGCCGGCTTGGCGGCGATCAACGCTTCCCGCACGGCGTCGCGAACAAAATCGTGCACGAACGGCCCGTGACGGAATCGCACCTCCGTTTTCGCCGGATGGACGTTGACGTCGACTTCCTCGAAATCGCAGTCGACAAACAACAGCGCCACGGGAAAGCACGCCGGCGGCATCAGGTTGTAGTACGCCGCCGAAAGCGCATGAAGCAGCAGCCGGTCTCGGATCAGGCGGCGGTTGACGAACAGATAGATCGAGTTCCTGTTGAGCTTCTGGACGCTTGGGACCGAGACGAAGCCGCGCACGCGGAATCGCGGCGGCTTGACCTCGCCGGAAGCCGCTTCGAGCGTTCGTTCCGCCGGTTCCAACTCGATCAGGTCTTCGAGCATCCGGCTCCCGAAGACCTGGTAGACGCGTTCCCGCGGTGTTTCGACCGGTGTCAGGTCGAGCAGCCCGGAGCGGCCGTGATTCAATACGAACGCCTTTTCCGGATGCGCAAGCCCGTAATGGGTCACAAGCGAGGCAATGTGCGCCAACTCGGTCTGCTCCGACCGTAGAAACTTCTTCCGGGCGGGGACGTTGAAGAAAAGATCCGCAACCTCAATGGATGTGCCACGCAGCGCGGGCACATCGTCGCACCGGAGCAGGCGTCCTCCCGAGACTTCCACTCGCGTTCCCGTAGAGTCGCCGTCCGCGCGCGTCTCCAGCACAAGCCTTGATACGGAAGCAATCGAAGGCAGCGCCTCGCCGCGGAAGCCGAGCGTGGCGATCGACATCAGATCCTTCGCGTCGCTCAGCTTGCTGGTGGCGTGACGTTCAAATGCCAGCAGCGCATCGTCGCGGAGCATTCCGCAGCCGTCGTCCGCGATGCGGATGAGCCGCCGGCCGCCGGCCTCGACGTCGATGCGGACGGTCATCGCGCCTGCGTCCATCGAATTTTCCAGAAGTTCCTTGACGACGGAAGCCGGCCGTTCGACCACTTCCCCAGCCGCGATCTTGTTGGCGATCTGATCGCTCAGGATGCGAATCTTACCCATGCTTGTGTGGACTCGAGGCGCCGCTTACTTCGCCCGCATCGCCTCCACCGGACTGACTATCGACGCCTGCCGGGCCGGTTGCAGGGCGAACGCGACAACCGCCGCGAGGCTGATGCCGAAAGCGGTAACGAGGTCGAGCCAACTGGCCGTCACCGGCCAGCCCGTGGCCCTTTCGACGGCGCTACACAGGGCTGTGCCCAGCAGGAGCCCGGCCAGCCCGCCGATCACCGCAACAGTCGCCGCTTCCGCGAGAAACTGACGGGCGATGTCCACCTGCCGGGCGCCGAAGGCGCGGCGGACGCCAATCTCCGTGGTGCGCTCGAGAATCGCGGTGAACATCATGTTCATGATGCCCAATCCACCCAACAAAAGCGAGAGGATCGACACCCCTAAGGTGACTAAGAGAAACGGCACCCGCCGCCGGCGCTGCTGCTCCATCAGACCGCCGCGTGCTGCCATGTGGATGTCCTCCATGCCGGGACGCAAGCCGCTCAGAATGGCGCTTACGGCCGCCGCGGCGACGCCCGGATCGCTGCCGGAGGCGACACGCACGGCGATCCCATCGATTTGATCAACGGCCGGCGCCGGCTCCATCCGCCGCTCGAAAGACTTCAAGGGCATGAGGATCAGACGGCCGCGATCGGCGAGTTGAAAGCCATTCAATTCGGCCGGTAGGCGCGGCTGAGTCTTCAGCACGCCGATGACGCGGAGCCAAACGCCGTTTATCTTGATGTATTTTCCCACCGCCGGTTCGAAACCGAGCAGGCTCAACTTGGCAACTTCGCCGAGCACGCAGACCGGGGCCGCGATCCGGTCGTCTTCGCCATCGAAGAAGCGCCCTTCGGCAAGCCGGACCTCGAATACGGAGGCAAAGGCGGGTGAGACTCCGGCCAGCACCGGCACGTCGCGGGACGGTTTGGGAAACGTGTCCATCGGAATAAGTATGCGCGCGGGGGCGAGCGCGGCGATTCCCGGCAGTTGTTCGCCGATTGCCCGCGCATCGCTCAGCGTAAATCCTTCCGGCGCCCTCGACTCGATGAGAAGGTTGTCCTGGCCCAGAGACTCCGCCAGGCGCTCCGCGCTCCTTGATCCGCCTGCCGCCAGCAGGACCATGATCGCCCCCACGCCCAGGGCAAGACCGAAGATCGTAAAGACGGTTCGCAGCTTCCGGCCGAGGAGCACCGAGAGACCGATCGATAAGTCCTGCCAGTACCCGGCAATTCTTGTCAAGGCCAGAACCTCCGCCGGGGCGGCGTCGAGAGAGCAACCAGTTCACCGGCGCGGAGATCTCCCGCAACGACGGTCCAGGCGTTATCACCATGAAGCGGCGCGACAGGTTGTCGAACGAAACGGCCCGAACGCCGTACCCATACGAACGACGCGCCGGCCGAGCTAAAAACACTCGCGCGCGGCACCGACAGCGAATTGGAGTATATGCCGGTCAGCACCACCACACGGCCAAGCGTGCCAGGCCGCGGCAGCCGCGTCCAGGCTGAACCCGGAGCGGGAACTTGGGCGAACGAGGACGCGGCCCTCGCCTCGATTGCCCGGCCCGCCGCCACTGCCGCCTGATCGGCGGGGACCTTGGCGGCCTTGAAAATCTCCAACATGTCGAGTCGGATGGTGACCTCGTGGCGTCCGGACAAACCAGACGACTGCGGATCGGCCGCGTCTCTTGTCACCCCGGTGACTTCGCCTTGCAAGGAACGGTCCGGCCACGCATCGAGCCACACCTTGGCGGTCTGCCCGATCTGCAGGCGCGTATCGTCGCTGTCATTGGCCCATGTGCTCAGTTCCAGCCGGGAGGGATCGCGAATCTCCGCCACCGCCGACCCGGCATCCAACTCGTCGCCGGCATGCACCGATGGAGCCACCACGCTCTGGGTCAGCGAATCCCCCACGCCACGCGCCAGCGCCACCCATCCGGCATGAGGCGCAACAACCTTGAGCCCCGCCAAACCACGCCGGTCCTGCTCCAGTTCCCGTTGACTCTCAGCCGCCCGGCTGCGGAGAAGCACGAGTTCCGCCACGTCGCGGCCGCGCCGGTTCTGGTTGCCGGATTCGAGCTCATCGAGGCGTCCGCGTGCATCGTCGAGGGCCCGGGTATTTCGCAGGGCCTCCGCCGGAGGCAATAGCTCGTTGCGCTTGACCTCCAATTCCGCGCGCCGTACGGCATATCGTGCGTGCAGCAGCCGGGCACGGTCCTCGCTCTCATCAAGCGCCATCTCCGCTCGAGCTTTCGAGATTTGCACCGCGAATCTCTCCGTTTCAATCTGCTGCTCCTCGATTCCGGCCTGCGCCTCGGAGGCGTCAAACTCGGCGATCAAGTCGCCGGCGGCCGCGAAAGACCCGGCGGGAGCCAGCCTTGCGATCCGAAGCCGGCCCCTCGCTCCGGGCACACGAAGCACATCGGTATGGACCGCCCGCAGTTCGCCCTGGGCAAACCATTCGAGCGGTACTGTCCCCTGCCGGACAGCCGCCACGGGAACCCGCTCCTCGACGGACGGCAAGAACCGCCAGGCCGCCCAACCACCCCAAAGAGCGGCAAGGATGAGCGCAGACTCGATCGAGAGGAAAAACATCCGGGCGCTCATCGGCGATGCACCTTGTCGGAGGGATTCTCGAGCGCCACGAGGTCGCCTTTACGCAGACCTTGAACGACAGCCACGTCCAAGTCGTTCCGCAGTCCGGGCACAATAGCATGCGGTTCAAACTCATGGCCCCGCTGCACGTAAACCACAGGCTCTCCGTCGGAAGCGAATACGGCGCGGGCCGGGATGAGCAACTGGCGTGGGACCGTTCGCACGGCGATCGCAATCGAGGCGAGCATGCCCGGGCGCAGCCGCGGGTCCCTCTCTTCGAGGGATACCCTCGCGGCGAACCTGTGATCCGGTCCGGCAAACGCGCTCACGCTCTTTAGGCGCCCGGCAAACACGCGGTCGGCGAGTGCGTCGAGGCGAACCGTCGCGGTTTGGTTCACGCTCACCTGGGCTCGGTCGACATCTCCGAGCTCGAACACGGCGGAGGGACCCAGTCCCCGGTCGATCTCGAGAATCGGCACACCCGGGAAGACGCTATCGCCGGGCTGGAAGCCAGACTGGCTCGCCCCCGCGGCCCGTGCGGGATTCGGCAGGAGGCGAACCACTCCGTCTACGGGCGCGCGCATGGTCGGCGAAGCCCCGCGTTCCAGCCCTTCGTCCTCAAACTCGACGATAACGTCGCCCTTGCGCACTCTCTGCCCCGGCGCGGCAATCGCGGCGATGATCGGTCTCGCCCCTTCCGGCGCGCTCATCACCACCGGCTGCGTATCTTCCACCACCCCTCGCGCGCCTATCGATATCACGAGGTTCCCTTCCCTGGCTTCCGCCACGGGAACACTGACATTGGCCAGGTCCGAACCGTAATGGTAGGCTGCGAGCAAACCCGCCAGTCCCGCAAGCGCGATGCTGCCTCGGAGCGCCCATCGCCTCCGGCTCATGGTCCCGTGATGGGAAATCGCTACGGCTTCCATAAGCTACCGCTTCAACTCGAAGGGCCGATCGAGCGCGACCACATCCCCCTGCTTCAAACCGCGCGAGATTGCAGACTCGATTTCATTTGAACGCGCAATCTCTACGGCGCGGCGCATCCACCCGCCCGCGGTCTTCACGAACACGAACGGCTCCCCTTGGGTTGCGC
>JAJYKC010000141.1 GCA_021788955.1 Acidobacteriota bacterium | reverse complement strand
GCTCGATTCCTCGAGCTGGTCCCACGGCGACCCGGTGATGGTGGACTGGGCGATGCGCGTACGAGACACGGGCATCCGCACCGCGATCCTGTCCAACATGCCGCTTTCGCTGCGCGAGCACCTCGATGCGATTCACCCGTGGATTCACCGCTTCGATTACCGTGTCTTCTCCTGCGACGTACGGATGGCGAAGCCGAGCGCCGGCATCTACGAACGAGTCCTCGCCGGACTGGGAGTGCAACCGGAAGCCAGCCTTTTTCTGGATGACCGCCCTGACAATGTGCACGCGGCGCGCGAACTCGGCATGAACGCCGTCCTTTTCACGACTCCGGCGGCCGCAGCGGCCGAATTGAGCGATCGTTACCACCTGCCTCCGCTCGAAGTATGATCGCGCCGGCGCGCGCGCGCTGGCGGGTGAGCGGCATCTTCCTGCTCCACGGCGTCATCGTGTCGAACTGGCTTGCCCGCATTCCGGCGGTGCAACAAAAACTCGGGCTTCCGGCCGGTGGCCTCGGGTTGGCTTTACTGTTCACGACGGCCGGCGCGCTCTGCAGTATGCCTCTCACCTCGCGGCTGATCGGCCGCTTTCATAGCGCCGCCGTCACTCGCCTGTCCTCGTTCGCCTTCTGTGTTGTTCTTCCGCTGCCGGCGGTTGTTCCGAAAGCTGTTCTGCTGGGCCCAGCGCTGTTTGTGTTCGGCTGGGCCGCGGCTACGATGGACGTCTCGATGAACACACAGGCGGTGGTCGTCGAGCAGGCGCTCGGCAAGCCGGTGATGACGTCCTTCCATGCGCTGTTCAGCATCGGCGGCATGATCGGCTCCGTCATGGGAGGGCTCGCCGCCGCGCTCAAGCTCTCGCCGCCGGTGCACCTGGTACTTCTGTTGCCCTTGTTGCTTGGATCAACAGCTTTCGCGACGCGGCATCTGCTCTCGGACCAAGCAGCGCCGGCCGTGCCCAGAGTCCCTATCCATTGGACTCGTCACCTGGCGTCTGTCTGGGGCCTCGGCGCGATCGCCTTTTGTGTCCTCATGGGCGAGGGGGCCATGGCAGATTGGGGCGCGGTTTACGTGGGCGGCTTGCCTGGCGTCTCGCCCGGCCTCGCGGCGGCGGGTTACGCGGTCTTCTCGGTCGCCATGGCCGCGGGCAGGCTGCTCGGCGACCGGATTCGCTTGCGCCTTCCGGATGCCGTCATCGTCCGCCGAGGCGCACTTCTGGCTTCGGTGGGACTCTTTGCGGGCCTCGTCCGTGGCGCGCTCCCCGGCGCACTGGCCGGTTTCGCATGCGCCGGGCTCGGCTTTTCCGCCATCTTTCCGATCCTCACATTGCGGGCCGGCCGCGTTTCCGGCGTCGCCCCGCAAGCGGGGATCGCCGCCGTGACAGCCATTGGCTACTCCGGGTTTCTGATGGGACCACCTCTCATCGGACTGCTCGCCCAACTGAGTTCGCTGCGCCTCGGTCTCTGCGTCATTCCGTTGCTCAGCGCCATCGCCGCGGCTCTGACTTCGACGGCGCTCACGCCGGAGACAGAGCTGCGGGCGGTCCCCGGCGGATAGTACAAGGCGTCCACCTTGCTAGATTAGAGATTGATTATGTTTCGCCCGTCTCTGTCGCAAACGGAACTGGAAGCGAAGGCTCTTAGAATCCGGCGGAAGATCGTCGAAATGATCACCGCGGCCAAGTCAGGCCACCCGGGCGGCTCGCTCTCCGCGGTCGAAATCCTCGTCACGCTCTTCAACAGCGTTCTCCGGCACGACCCTTCCAACCCCAAATGGGAGGACCGCGACCGCTTTATTCTCTCCAAAGGTCACGCGGCGCCGGTGCTGTACTCCGTGCTCGCCGACTGCGGCTATTGTGACTGGAACTCGCTCGACACGCTGCGCCGGCTCGGCTCGGTCTATCAGGGCCATCCCGATGTCCGTTTCCTGCCGGTGCTCGAAGCCTCGACCGGCTCGCTTGGCCAGGGACTCTCGCTCGGCATCGGCATGGCGATGGCCGCGAAGCTGGACGGCCGGCCGTCCCGCGCCTACGTCGTTCTGGGCGACGGTGAAATCCAGGAAGGCCAGATCTGGGAAGCAGCGATGTTCGCCGGCGTCCGCCGCGTTGATAATGTTGTGGCCATCGTCGACTACAACAGGATCCAACTCGACGGGTTCGTCGCCGACATCCTCGATCTGGAGCCGCTCGCCGACAAATGGCGTGCCTTTAACTGGCACGTGCTCGAAGTGGACGGCCACTCGATCCCCGCGCTGCAGGGCGCCTTCGCCGAAGCCGCCGTCACGAGCGGGAAACCCACAGTCATCCTCGCCCATACGGTGAAGGGCAAGGGAGTTTCCTTCATGGAGAACAATCCGAAGTTCCACGGCACCGCGCCTACGCCGGACGAGATGCAGCGCGCCCTGGCCGAACTGGTATGAGTCCCATGACATCGGCTAGCAGTCTCGAATTGAAACCCGGCGCCGCTACGCGCGAGGCTTTCGGCCATGCATTGGTGGAACTCGGGCGTGAAAATCCGAACATCGTCGTAGGCGACGCGGATCTGTCGAAATCCACTTACACGAGTTACTTCGCGAAGGAATTTCCGGACCGGTTCTTCGAATGCGGAATCGCCGAGGCGAACCTGATCGGCATCGGCGCCGGCCTGGCTTCTTCCGGGAAAATCCCTTTCGTGTCGAGTTTCTCGGCGTTCATCCTGAATAAAGGGTTCGAGCAGTTGCGCGTGACCGCGGCGTTTCCGAACGTGAATCTCAAGGTTGTGGGAACGCACAGTGGGATTTCGATCGGAGAAGACGGCCCGTCGCAGATGAGCGTGGAAGACATCAGCCTCGCCTGCTCGCTCGCGGGTTTCACGGTAATCTGCCCGGCTGACCAGTACGCCACACGCGCACTTGTCCGCGCCGCAGCCGCTCACTTCGGTCCGGTGTTCCTTCGCATGGGCCGCGCCAAAGCGCCCATCATTTACGCGGCCGAGTCCAGCTTCGAGATCGGCAAAGCGGTCGAGATCATACCAGGGCGGGACATTACATTCATCGCCACCGGCCTGCTCGTGGCGGAGGCATGGAAAGCATCTGTCATGCTGGGCAGGGAGGGCGTCTCGGCGCGCGTGCTCGATATGCAT
Source organism: Acidobacteriota bacterium (assembly GCA_021788955.1). The sequence continues at coordinate 3,442 of JAJYKC010000141.1, read as the reverse complement.
ACCATCAAGCCGCTCGACCGAGAGTCCATCGCCCGCGCGGCGCGGGAGACCGGCGCCATCGTCGTGGCCGAAGAGCACCTGGCGGACTCGGGCCTCGGTGTGCGTGTTGCTCAAGTTGTTGCTGAAACGTATCCTTGTGTAATGGAGTTCGTGGGTATTCAAAATACCTACGCAGAGTCGGGCACTCCCGACGGTTTACTCGACAAGTACGGGCTGTTGGCCCGGGACTTGATCGCCTCGTGTCATCGGGCGCTGAAGCGAAAACGGTAAACGGCGCACTGGGTTGCGCTGGGACCGAATTCTTTCACGGTGGGAGGACATGGCGATCCGAATCCTGATTGCCGAAGGCCACCGGATGATGCGGGACGGGCTCGCATCCATGCTCCGTCAGGCGGGCGGCTTTGACGTGGTGGCCGAGACGAGTGAAGCGGAGGAAACGCTCCAGGCGTTCCAAGGCTGCCTCCCCGATGTAGTCCTTCTTTCGATTGGACTCAAGGGCGTGAGCGCGGCGGACATAGTTCGTCTTCTCGTTCAGTGCAAGGCGGACGCACGTATTCTACTGCTGGCCGCCGATGAGCCACGCCACAAGCTGAACGAAGCCCTGTCGGCCGGCGCTCTCGGTCTGCTTTCGCAAGCCGCCACCGAGAATGACCTGCTCGAGGCGATCGGTGTCGTCGCCCGCGGCGGCTCCTACGTCTACACGCCTCATCTACCGCCCTCCCAACCTCATGCCGCCCTTTTGCCGAAGGCGTCGATCGAACAACTGTCCCCGCGCGAACGCGACGTCCTCCGGCTCATTGCCGACGGAAAATCGAGCAAGGAGATCGCCAATTTACTTAGCCTGGAAGTGGAGACTGTGCGAAGCTACCGGAAGACGATGATGAAAAAACTCGGCGCTTCCAATGCCGCCACCGTCACGCTTGCCGCCGTTGCCGCAGGCGTTATGGGCGCGAGCGGTGAAACCAGCCCGGCCGCGCGTCTACCGCGCGCAACGGAGCGCAACGACTCATGACCGCCATCCGACTTGCTTCATCCCCCTGGGGACCTCTTCGCGTGTGCGACGCACACATCCACTTCCTGAGCCACCGCCTGACGTCCATGCTCGCCGGCCAGGCGGGGAAGAGCTTCGAGGAAGCCGTCGCTACGCTGGGGTGGGAGACGCCGCCAGAAGACCCCGCCGTTCTCGCTGCCCGCTGGGCCGCCGAACTCGGCCGTCATGGCGTCGAGCGCGCGGCGCTTATCGCCAGCATCCCCGGCGATGAGGGTTCCGTTGTCTGTGCGGCTGCCGCGCACCGGGAGCGCTTCCGCGGTTTCATGATGGTCAACCCGGCCGCGGATCGCGCCGCGGAGAATGCCGCCGCAGCGTTGGCGGGCGGCCATATTCACGCGCTTTGTCTTTTCCCAGCACTTCACGGCGTTCCGCTTTCAGACTCGCGAAGCATCACGCTCGTCGAAGCTGCCGCCGCTCACTCAGCCGCGGTCTTCGTCCATTGTGGAGCGTTAAGCATCGGCTTCCGCACCAAACTCGGCCTGCCCGGCGCCGCCGATATGACGCTGTCGAATCCTCTCGCTCTGCACCCTCTCGCACAGCGCTTTCCGGGCGTCCCATTCATCGTGCCGCATTTCGGCGCCGGCCTTCTGCGCGAGGCGCTCATGCTCGCAGACCTCTGCCCCAACGTGTATCTCGACACCTCCAGCAGCAACCGATGGATGCGATATGGAGGCTCGCACTGTGACCTGCGCGAAGTCTACCGCCGCGCCCTCGAAGTCGCCGGCCCTGGACGCCTCCTCTTTGGCACGGACTCGTCCTTTTTTCCGCGCGGCTGGCACGCCTCGATCTTTGAAATCCAGTCGCGAGCGCTGTACGAAATCGGCGTCAACGAGGAAGACGCGGCCCGCATCTTCTCCGGCAACTTCGACGCTCTTTTCCCGGCGCGCTGACGTATCTCCGAAAGCTAGTCCCTGTCAGTGGGATGGGACTACGATGCCGGGCGAGAGCATCGGCGGATTCGTTTCACCAATGAGGTAGGCACATCAGGCCATTAAGTCATCCGGATATGCAGATCTTCATGAGGTGGAAACCAGCCTCCCGGCCGAGTACCCGGCTGGCTGAGTACGTATCGCCGGTGCAACCGGTCCCGCGGACGGTTGTTCTTGAGCCGGGCTTCGCCGAGTCAAGACGCGTGAAAGTGTTTGGACAGGGTTGGGACGAGTCGGCTGCACGCAGCCGGCCCGCTGTGATCGCCGCTCCGGCCGCCGATCTGATCCGGTTGGCGCGGCGCTGGGATTCCGAGTGGGAGCGTCCCACGCACTCGCTCGTGATCCTGAGCCGGGTGGACACGGGCCTGGTTACGGCCGAGGAGCGGGAGTTGCTGTGGGACGCGTTCGGTCTCCCCGTGTTCGAGCAGGTACTTGACGCCGCGAATCACCTGCTCGCCTACGAATGCGAGGCCCATGACGGCCTCCATGTCCTACGAGCCGGTCTCCGCCTCAGCGGCTGCTTCCCAGCGGATTCGGAGTGTGGATGCGGCGATCCCTCACCTCGTCTGCTCCCGCCGCCGGCGCCTGCGTACGCTATGGCCCACCGCGCCGGGGAGGATTTCGCGCGACAATAAGCTCACGGATGTCTCGTTCGCGGTTTTATCTGTGCCTAGGGTTGGCGACACTTCTCGGAGGGCTTCCCGGACCCAGCCTTGCGGCACAGGAACAGGTTCCGGCGCGGTTGCCCTCGCTCAGGGAGTTCAGTAACTCGCTCGAAGCTCTTTCCGGCCGCGTCCGCCAATCGGTGGTGCAGGTTTTCTCGATCGGTTACGCCCCGGTAGACGCGTCCCCCGACAGCGACTCGAGCGATCCGGTCGTCTCCAAGCAGCATAGCAGCGGGAGCGGAATCGTTCTCTCCTCGGACGGTTACGTTGTTACGAACGCTCACGTGGTTCAGGGCGCGCGCCGCATTCAGGTGAGGCTTCCGGCCCCGGCTTCGGGAAGCGGCGTGCCCGTTCCGCAGACTAAGATCGACGCCAAACTCGTCGGCATCGATCACGAGACCGACATCGCCGTGCTCAAAGTGGAGCGAAGCGGGTTGCAGCCGCTCGAATTCGGCAACTCCGACGACTTGCGGCAAGGGCAGGTGGTGCTCGCCTTCGGCAATCCGTTTGGCCTGGAAGGATCGGTGACGCTGGGGATCATCAGTTCGGTGGCGCGCCAGATCCGCCCCGACGACACGACGGTCTACATCCAAACCGACGCGCCCATCAACCCCGGCAACAGCGGAGGTCCGCTGGTGGACGACGCAGGGCATCTCATCGGGGTGAACACCCTGATTCTGTCGCAGTCCGGCGGAAGCGAAGGGATCGGTTTCGCGATTCCCAGCAACCTTGTACAGGCCGTCTATGGCCAGATTCGCAAGAACGGCCATGTCCACCGGGGCCAGATCGGGATCTAC
>JAJYKC010000140.1 GCA_021788955.1 Acidobacteriota bacterium | reverse complement strand
TCCCCGCCGCGCCTCGAATGAAAATCTGCTCGATGTACGGCTGCGAAGCGCGGGCGATACGGCCGATGGCGTCGGCGTCAACCGGGGTGTCGCGCCAACCCAGGACAGTTAGCCCTTCTTGCGCAGTAATGCGCTCGAGAATGCCTTCGCAGAGCAGCCGCTGTGCCGGTTCGACTGGCAGGAACACCATGCCGATGCCGTACTCGCCCGGTGGCGGCAGGGTAAAGCCGAGCTTCGAACATTCCCGCGCAAAGAACCGGTGCGGAATCTGGATCAAAATGCCCGCGCCGTCGCCGGTTTCCGGATCGCAGCCGCAGGCCCCGCGATGCGTCAGATTGATGAGGATCTGAAGCCCTTTTAGGATGATGTCGTGTGATGCTTCGCCGTCGATATTGACGACGAAGCCGATTCCGCAGGCATCGCGCTCATTCGCCGGGTCATACAGACCCTGGCTGGCCGGAAGCCCACGCTGAAGACTCTCGTCCGGGTATGAGTAGAGTGACACGACTGAGTTCACCTTTTCTGCAACGGGATTCACCGAGTATAGCAGGTGGCGAATTATCATTCAAACAAAATCTTTGTTGCATTATCAGAAGCCTGGCTTATAATCAGAAAGAACTGTGTCGTTCGAACATCTCAAGCTGTTTCGTGATATCGCCGCCTCGGGCAGTGTGAGCCGCGGCGCCGAGCGCAATGCGATCAGCCAGTCCGCCGCCAGCCAGCATCTCCAGGACCTCGAGCAGGACCTGGGCACGACCCTGCTCGACCGTTCGCGCCGTCCGGCGACGCTGACGGAGGCGGGCCGGGTTTATCTGGAGTTCTGCCGCGATGTCTTGCGTCTGCGGGAGGAAATGGAGGCAGGCATCGGGCGCTGCCGCGAAACCGAGCAGGACTCGGTACGCGTGGCCTCGATCTATTCGGTAGGTCTATCCGAGATGTCGCGCCTCGAGCGGGAGTTTCGCAGCCGCCGCCCGACGGCGCGCCTGGAGGTGGAGTATCTCCGGCCCGAACGCGTTTGGGAGGAAGTCGCCGAAGGGCGAGCCGCGCTGGGGCTGATGAGTTATGCGACGCCAACACGCGAAGTGGCGGTGCTGCCCTGGCGGCGCGAAGAAATGGTCGTGGCAATGGCGGCGGACCATCCGCTGGCGCACCGGCGCGCGCTGAAACCGAGGGACCTCGAGGGAGTCGACTTCATCAGCTTCGATGACGACCTGCCGATCCGGAAGAACGTGGACCGCTTCCTGCGCGAGCACGCGGTTCACGTTCGCGTGGCGCTGCATTTCGACAACCTGCAGATGATTCAGGAAGCCGTGGCTTGCGGCGCGGGAGTCAGCATCATGCCGGAGCGGATTGTCCGCGCCGAAGTGGAGCGCGGGCGCCTGGCGACGGTGCCGATCGAGGGGCGAAGCCTGTTCCGGCCACTCTCGATCGTGCACCGCAAGCGTCAGCGATTCACCGGAGCGACGCTCGAATTTCTGGAGATGCTGCGCGAGCAACCGGTGGAAGAAGACGCGCCAAAGCCGGCGCCGGCGCATTAGCCGCTCCCTGGCGCCCGTATCGACCGCCTCCCGCCGTAATACAATCTGGGCAGCTATGAAGCCGTCCCGACTGTTTTTCCTCGTTCTGCTGGCTGCCGCCGCGTTCGCCGTGCCGCCGAAATCGCATTCCCGATCCAAGTCGCTCACCGCCTACGACGACCAGATCAAGCAACTGCTTTCGCGGATGACGCTCGATGAAAAAATCGGCCAGATGACGCAGGTGGATCAACACTACCTGAAAGATCCGAACGACATCGCGGCTCTCGCGCTTGGGTCGGTGCTGAGCGGGGGCGATTCGGACCCGGCCGACGGCAACAGCCTGGAAGCGTGGACGGATATGTACGACGGCTACCAGAAGATCGCACTGAAGTCGCGGCTGGGGATTCCGATCCTCTACGGCGTGGATGCCGTACACGGGCATAACAACGTGCTGGGCGCGACGATTTTTCCCCATGACATCGGGCTCGGCTGTACGCGGGATGCGGATCTGGTGGAAAAGATCGGGCAGGTCACGGCGCAGGAGGTTCGCGCCACGGGGATCAACTGGGCGTTCGCACCTTGCGTGGCAGTGCCGCAGGACATCCGCTGGGGGCGGACGTACGAAGGGTTTTCCGAAGACCCGAAGCTGGTGAAAGAATTGGGCGCGGCGGAGGTGCGTGGGCTGCAAGGCACCGGACTGGACGACCCGGACGCCGTGCTGGCCTGCTCCAAGCACTACGTGGGCGACGGCGCCACGGCCTTCGGCACGGGTACCGGCCCGAATCACCTGCTAGACCAGGGCGACATGCGCATCGACGAAGCGACGCTGAGGAAGATTCACCTGCAGGGATATATGTCGACGATCGACGCCGGAGTGGCTTCGGTGATGCCTTCCTACAGCAGTTGGAACGGCCTGAAGGACTCTGCGAACAAGAAACTGCTCACCGACATCTTGAAGCAGGAACTCGGCTTCGAAGGCATCGTGATCTCCGACTACAACGCAATCGACCAGATCAACAAGGATTACAAGCAGGCGATCGAAGCGTCGATCAACGCCGGGATGGACATGGCAATGGTCACCGGCCAATACCGCCAGTACATGCAGGACCTGAAGGAACTGGTACAGGAAGACAAGGTGCCGATGTCGCGGATTGACGACGCAGTGACGCGAATTCTGCGCGTGAAGTACGCCATGGGCCTGATGGACAAAAAGCGTTCGCCGCTGGCGGACCGCAGCCTGCAGGCGACGTTCGGCTCCCCGGAGCATCGCAACGTGGCGCGGCAGGCGGTGCGCGAGTCGATGGTGCTGCTGATGAACAAACATAAGACGGTGCCGCTTTCGCGCGATGCCGCCCGCATCCACGTCGCCGGCGCGGCGGCGGACGATCTGGGCTATCAGTGCGGAGGCTGGACGATCGATTGGCAAGGAAAGCTGGGCAAAGTAACCACCGGCGGCACGACGTTTTTCGCGGCGATTCAAAAGACCGTTTCCAACAAGACGAAGATCACCTATTCGAAGGACGGCACGGGCGCCGACGGCGCCGACGTGGGCGTCGCGGTGATCGGCGAGAAGCCCTACGCCGAGATGTTCGGGGACCGCAAGGATCTTTCGCTCGACCCCGCCGACATCGCGGCGGTGAAGAATCTCAAGAAGGCCGGGATTCCGGTGGTCGTGATTCTATACTCGGGAAGGCCGCTGATTCTGGACCCGATCCTTGACGACGCCGACGCGATCATCGCGGCTTGGCTGCCGGGCACCGAGGGCGAAGGCATTACGGACGTGCTGTTCGGCGACTACGCTCCGACCGGCAAGCTCTCCTTCACCTGGCCGCGAACCATGGCGCAGGTGCCGATCAACATCAATCAAAAAGGCAAAAAGTACGATCCGCTGTTCAAATACGGGTACGGCTTGAAGTAAGATCGAGAGCCATGTATCTTTCGCTTAACGGCGTTCCGATCGGCGGCAGCTTGACTTGGCCGGAGTTCGCCCAACTCGCCTCGAAGACCGGCTACCTGGGAGTCGACGTGCGTCTGGAAGACGCGATGAAGGCCGGCGTCGATGCGACGCGACAGATGTTGGCGGATCTGAAACTGCGGCCCGCATTCGTGAATCTGCCAGTGGAGTTCCGGAAGGACGACGCGGCGTTCCGCACCGGGTTGGCAAAGCTCGAAGACGCCGCTCCGTTTGCAGCCGCCATCGGCTGCCCGCGCATGATGACCTACATCATGCCTTCGAGCGACACGCCGAAGGATGAACTGAGGCGGATTTATAAGCAGCGCTTCACCGAGTGCGCCAACATCCTGGCGCGGTCTCATTGCCGTCTCGGCCTCGAGTTTCTCGGTCCGCTTCACCTGCGCCGGATGTTCAAGTACGAGTTCATCTGGAAGATGCCGGACATGCTCGAATTTGCCAAGGAATGCGGCTCAAACGTCGGCCTTACGCTCGACGCCTGGCACTGGTATCACGCGGGCGGCACGGTGAACGATATTCTTGCCGCCGGCGCCGAACGGATTGTCGTGGTTCACTTCGACGATTCGCCGGAGCTGCCGCCGGACCAGATCCGCGATAACGAGCGTCTGCTTCCCGGCAAAGGCGTGATCGACCTGGTCGCGTTTCTTCACGCGCTCGACAAGATCGGCTACAGGGACTCGCTGAGCATCGAGGTGTTCAGCAAACAACTGAAGCAGATGCCGCCGGAAGAGAGTGCGCGCCTGTGCCTGGAGGCCGGGCGGGCCGTGTTCCGGAAAGCCGGAATCGAGGAAAGCTGAGCCTTACTTCGTGACCGACGCAACCCGGGCGTTGAGCACCGCGCGCTGGATCGCCGCCACGCCGGCGCCGAGTTCGACGCTCACTCCGCGCGAAGCCAGAATTACCTCAAGTTGGGCGATGACGGCGAACAGATCCGAAAAATCAAAGTAGCCGAGGTGCGCGATTCGGAAGATCTTGCCCTTCATCGCGCCCTGGCCGTTGGCGATGATCGAGCCGAACTGCTCGCGGAAGTCGCGGACGATGGCGCTCGAGTCCATGCCCTTCGGCGCGCGAATGGCCGTCACTGCGGAGGCCGGACAGGCCGGCGCAAAGAGTTCGAGGTCGAGCGCCTTGGCGGCCGTGCGCGTAGCCGCGGCCAGCGACTGCGCGTTCGCCACCAGCTTGTCCATGCCCATGGCACGGATGTACCGTAGCGCCTCCGCAAGCGCGAGAATCAGCGACGTCGACGCCGTCCAGGTGGACTCCCCGCCCGCCGCGCTCTTCCGCTCCCGAGTTAGGTCGAAATACAGCCGGGGAAGATTCGCCGCCACCGCGTGCTGCCAGGCCTTTTCACTCACCGAAACAAAGGCGAGCCCCGGAGGGATCATGAAAGCCTTCTGCGACCCGCCGACCACGACATCTAAACCCCAGCCGTCGATATCGAGCGGCATGGTGCCGAGCCCCGTAATCGCATCCACCACAAGAATGGCGGGCGTGGCGCGTACCAGTCCGGCGATCGCGCGGACGTCGAACTCGGCGCCGGTCGAAGTCTCCGAAGCCTGGATGAAGACGCCGCGTGCGTCCGGATGCTGCTTCAGCGCATCTCCCACGCGCTCCGGGCTGACCACTTCGCCGTAGGGGGCTTCGAGCACGATGGGCGACAGGCCGAACGCGCGCGCCAGGTCCACCCATCGCTCGCCGAACTTACCCGCCGAGCAGACGATGACCTTGTCGCCGGCGCGGAAGAAATTCGAAACCGCCGCTTCGAGCCCGCCCGTGCCGGAGGCGACGAGGCACAAAACTTCATTCGCGGTTCCGAATACTTCGCGCAACCCGCTCAAAACTTCGCGATACAGCGCGCGAAAATCCTCGGTCCGGTGATAGATGTCCGAGCCCATCATCGCTCGCAGAGCCTGAGGCAGAAGTGGGGTTGGTCCGGCGGTGAGCAGTCGCTGTTTCTTGATGTGCATGGAAAAAGAAGCGGAAGCCTCGCGATGCGGAGAGCGGAGCCGTTCTCCTTAAGGAGCCATTATAAGCCACCGAAGCCGAACTCCCCGCCGAACAGGGGGCGGTTCGGCGTCAGCGCGGGCGGCCGTCGTGTCCGATGCGGATAAGGCGTTGTTCGGCGCTGCCCGATTTCGAGGGGCCGAGCAACCAGTGAATTCGCACGAGCGGCGGCTCTTGCTGCCATTCGAGGCCGGGCGAGGCAAGCTCCAGATTCTCGCGGCAGCTTTCGAGCTTCAAGCGCAGTGTTTCGCGCGCCGAATGGCGGCTGACGGTGACGACACGAAGAAACCGTTCTTGTCCGGCTTGGCAGAGCGACATTCCCGCCGGCCGCGAGGGATAAGTGTCGGTAAGAACGATGGCGCGGTGCTTTACTTCGCCGATGACACGTATATTGAGGGCATCGGCACCGGCCAGGACAAATTTGTCGCGATCGAGAAGCAGGGTGATTGGCTTCGCACGGCGAGCCTGAATTTCCAGACGGGTCTGCGAATTTTCCGTGGAGTACTGGATAGAACCACCCGAAGGAAGCGGAACAGTACGCTGGACGGAAGAAGGGGCGGCACGACAGAGCAGCGCGAGGCTAAGCCAGAAGACGGTCCGCATAGCAGACTCCGAAGTACCGCCAGTGCGAACCCGCACCCGGGCCATGCCCGTAACTGTCTCTGTCCCGCGCGTGGAGTTGCGCTTCGGTCTGGCCCTGATTGGCCGGATCGGTCATGTCCCAGCCGATGTTGCCGGTCTGTGTATCGCAGAGAATGTTGGGATCTCGGCCCCACTGGCCTGATACATCGTCCCAAACATGATACTTGCCTCCGTTCCAGCGGCACACAGCCTCATAAGTTACTTGTAAGCCGGTGTAAGTGCGGCCTCCCTGCGAAAGATAGGCGATGGCCGCGGCGCGCTTCTGCGCGAATAACTTCAAGCCGCCGTCGATGTTCCGCTGCCAGTTCCATACCTGGTCGTGCGTGGGCGCGGGGTCGGTAAGCTGACACATACCGTACCCGTTATCGAAGGACTTGAGGGGTTCTCCGGTCGCCGTAAACTCGCGAAAGCCGGATTCATGAGCGAGGATTTTGTCGAAACCGGCGCTTCCGGGCTGAGCTTGTAAA
>JAJYKC010000139.1 GCA_021788955.1 Acidobacteriota bacterium | reverse complement strand
CGCGTTCGTTCCACGCGATGTCCTCGGGCGTCGTGACGCCAAACTGTTCCAGGGTGAACGGTGAGGGCACCCTCCAACCGTCTCCTTCGCGCCGAGCGAGATCCGTGAAGAGCTGAGTTACTTCTGGTGGAAAAACATCAGAGAGGCTCTGTCCGTTTTCGAGAACGAAGGCATCGAAATACACCAGTCGCTTCATTCGGTCTCTGGCGCGGTCTGCGACGCCGGTTGCAACCACCCCGCCGTAGCTGTGACCAACCAGCACTACATCGCGCAGATCCTCGTAGTGCAGAAGCCCCAAAATATCCTGGACATGGGTGTTGAGTCCGATTTCTGGTGACGCCAAATGCTCACGCTCTCCCAATCCAGTCAGGGTCGGCGCATAAGCCTCAACACCACGAGCCCGGAGCGCCCGTGCCAATCTCGACATCCACCAACCACCGCACCAGCCTCCATGAACAAGAACGAAATTCACGCGATGCCTCCAGCCAGGGGAGTATATCACGAGCCATGCTCTACCTGAAGAAAAACGCGGCTATCGTAGGATAGCGGGTCACCCGGACGTATGGTCGCCATCTCCTACAATTGACTCCGCCGTCTTCGGTTTGCGCGCGGAACACGCGCAAACCGGACAGAGCCTGGGCGCGGCGGGACTCGGGCGGATAAGTCAGGCGCTTGCCGCCCGGTAACGGGATTAACGGATAAACGCAGTGGGTATGGCCGCTGCTCTAACTGAGTCCCGGTTAGCGGAGTGTTATGCCGGGAGTAGCGCCGGTGGGGATAGCCAAGGCTGAAGATGGCGGCGATTTGGCGGCGTACTCTGCCATAAGCGGGTTTGTGAGGAGTAATCTTGAGCAGTGAGTGCTTCGCTATGTTATCGACCGGGATTCGGTAGTAGCTTGGAGGGGGATACGCCCATGGAATACGTGATGCTGAAGAAGCTGAAGCATACTTCGGCGCGTGATGCGGTCTTTACCCACACCATGCAGATCAGGATGCGAGCTGTGGTGATCCTTATTTCGATTGGCATTGCAGGCGCGGGCGGGCGGGTGTGGGGACAATCCGGGAAGGCTTCCTATCCGGCAATGGCGCCTCTGGATCGGTATCTGATTGCCGATCAAAACGCGGAGATTGCGCTGGCTCGCAGTGCCGCGCCCACATCGATTTCCGAGGGAGCCGAAGTGATGGTGCTGGAGCGAAGTGGTTATCGAACGGCTGTAAGCGGCAAGAATGGCTTTCTCTGTGTGGTGGAGCGGGCGTGGGGAGCATCGACCGACGATCCAGAGTTCTGGAATCCGAAGGTTCGCTCTCCCATTTGTTTCAATCCATCCGCGGCGAGGACCTATGCGCCGATATATCTGATGAAGACGAAGCTGGTGTTGTCCGGGAAATCGACGACAGAGATCGTAAAGGCGCTCGCATCCGCATTCGATAAAAAAGACCTCCCGACGCTCGAGCCGGGGGCGATGTGCTACATGATGTCGAAGCAGCAATACCTAAATGACCGCGGCAAGAGATGGCATCCGCACTTGATGTTCTTTGTTCCGGGCGATGCAGCGAAAAGCTGGGGCGCGAACCTGCCGGACTCGCCGGTGATGGCGGCGAATGACCCAGAGGAGCGGCTGACCATTTTTCTCGTGTGGGTCGGGGAATGGTCCAATGGAGAGCCGGCTCCGCCGGTTAGCCGACAGTAAGCAGCAGGGTGAAGATGCCGACCCAGACGCCGTCCATGAAGTGCCAGAAGATGGTGATGACGTCGGCGATTTCGCGGCGGACTTCGAGACGGCGGCGGCGGCCGATGGGGAGCCAGGCGCAGAGGGTGAGATAGAGCAGCGCGATGATGCCGCCGAGTAAGTGGAGGCCGTGGGCGGCGGTGAAGAGATAGAAGAACGAGCTGTGCGGATTTTCCGAGAGGAAGACGCCGCGGGCCGAAAGGCGGATCCAGGCCTGGACTTGTAAGTAGAGAAATGTGGCGCCGAGGATGGCGGTGGCGAGCAGCCAGGCGCCATAGGCGGTTTCGCGGTAGTGGTGGATGGCGCGGCGGGCGGCTTCGCAGGTGACGCTGCTCAACAAGAGCGCCGCGGTGGAGTACCAGAGGATGCGCGGGAGCGTGATGGGCCGCCAGAACTTGGGCATCTGGCTACGGGCGACGTAGGCGATGCCGAGCATGAGGAAGAGAGTGCCGATGGCGGTGAGGGAGGCCCAGAGGCTGATACGGTAGACGCCGAGAGGCGCGTCGTCTTCATCGTCGCCGTCGCCTCCTCCGCCTCCGCCGTGGCCGCCGGGATCGAAGTCGCCGGGACCGTTATTGTTGCCCCCTCCGTGCCCGGTTTCGAGCTCGGAGGGGAACAGGAGATCTTCCGGCTCCGTAACGATGTCGAGGCCAGTTGCAGGCATGGCAGCTCCGCTACCTCATCATTCTCCCAAATCCCGTTGAGGTCAAGAAGGGGGAGGCTGGAGCGGGGAATCAGCGAGCGGCTTCGAAGCCGTTTTCCAGGTCCCAGAGGATGTCGTCGAGGTCTTCGCAGCCGACGGAGACACGGACGAGGTCGGGTGTGACGCCGGCGGCGAGTTGCTCTTCGGCGGGCAACTGCTGGTGGGTGGTGGAGGCCGGGTGGATGACGAGGCTGCGGACGTCGCCGACGTTGGCCAAGTGGGAGAAGAGTTTCAGGGCGCCGATGAAGCGGCGGGCGGGTTCGTAGCCGCCTTTGATGCCGAAGGAGAAGACGGCGCCGCCTCCTTTGGGGACATATTTGGCGGCGAGTTTCGCGTAGGGGCTGTCTTCGAGCGACGGGTATTTGACCCAGGCGACTTGCGGGTGTTTGGCGAGGAAGCGGGCGACGGCCATGGTGTTGGCGAGATGGCGGTCCATGCGCGGTCCGAGGGTTTCGATGCCCTGGAGGATGAGGAAGGAGTTGAAGGGGCTGATGCAGGGGCCCATGTCGCGGAGGCCTTCGACGCGGGCTTTGATGATGAAGGCGAGGTTGCCGAATTTCTCGGTGAATTTCATGCCGTGGTAGGCGGGGGAGGGTTCGCTGAGGAGAGGGAACTTGCCGTTGTTCCAGTTGAAGCGGCCGGCGTCGACGATGGCGCCGCCGATGGAGTTGCCGTGGCCGCCGAGGAACTTGGTGAGGGAGTGGAGGATGATGTCGGCGCCGAAATCGGCGGGGCGGCAGACGTAGGGCGTAGCGAAGGTGTTGTCTACGGCGAGCGGGATGCCGTTTTCGTGGGCGATGTTGGCGACGGCTTCGATGTCGAGGACGTTGCCGCGGGGGTTGGAGAGCGTTTCTCCGTAGACGAGCTTGGTTTTGGGGGTGATGGCTTTGCGGAAGTTTTCCGGATCGTCGGGCTCGACGAAGGTGACGTCGATGCCGAGGCGGCGGAAGCTGACGTCGAACTGAGTGTAGGTGCCGCCGTAGAGGGTGCTGGCAGAGACCATGTGGTCGCCCGCGCCGAGGAGGCTGGTGACGGCGAGGAACTGGGCGGCCTGGCCGCTCGAAAGGGCGAGGGCGGCGGCTGAGTTTTCAAGCGACGCCAGACGCTGCTCGAGGACGGCGGTGGTGGGATTCATGATCCGCGTGTAGATGTTGCCGAACTGCTCGAGGGCGAAGAGGGCGGCGGCGTGATCGGGGTTATCGAAGACGAACGAGGTTGTCTGGTAGATGGGCACGGCGCGGGAGCCGGTGGTGGGTTCCGGGGTATAGCCGGCGTGCAGGGCGCGGGTGTTGAAACCGAACGCGCGTTCTTCGGGGGTCGCGTTTGCCATAGGTGGTTTCCTCATCATACAAGGTCCGGCGTTGCGTTCCAGGGGCGGCGTCCCTTTGAATGGAAGTAGACGATGACACGCGCAATTATGCTGGACATGGGAAACGTATTGGTGAAGTTCGATTTCGGGCGGGCGTGGGCGCAGATGGCGCCGCGGCTGGCTGAGCCGGTGGAGGTGGTGCGGGGGAGGCTGCGGGAGAGCGGGCTGGTTAAGCGGCTCGATTCGGGGCAGATGGCCCAGGAGGAGTTTGTGGCGCGTTTCTGCGAACTGCTGGGCGTGGAAATGGGCTACGAGGAGTTTCTGGAGATCTGGAACCAGATATTTATCGAGCAGATTGTGCCGAACCAGACGCTGGAGGCGCTGGGGCGGAAGTATCCGCTGGTGCTGCTTTCGAATACGAACCCGATTCACTTTGCGGAGATTGAGCGGCGGTTCGATTTTCTGCGGTATTTCGGGCGGAGGGTTTTGTCGCACGAGGCGGGTACGATGAAGCCGGCGCCGGAGATTTATGCGCAGGCTGTGGCGGCGGCGGGGTGCGAGGCGGGGGAATGTTTTTTCGCCGACGACATGCCGGAGTTTGTGGAGGGGGCGCTGCGGCAAGGGATTGACGCGGTGCGGTTCGAGTCGGCGGCGCGTTTGGAGGAGGATCTGCGGGCGCGCGGGGTGGAGTGGTAGGGGGCGCTTTACAAAACTTGAAGCGGGGCTGAGGAACCTGGGCGGGCGGAGCGGCGTCCCACGCGGTGTTATGAAATACCGGGCGGGAAGTGTATTTGTGGCCTCTGCGGCGATGGTGTTCGCGGCGCAGGTGTGGGATTCCAAGGATTACAAAGAGTGGACGGCGCAGGACGTTCAAAAAGTGTTGACGGATTCGCCGTGGGCGAGGAAGGCGACGGTTTCGTTTAACCGGTCGGGCTCTCAGAACAATGGAGGCGGACCGCCGCGGCGGCGGATGGGCATCGGATATCCGGGCGGCGGCATGGGGATGCCGGGCGGCGGGATGGGGATGCCAGGCGGAGGCATGGGGGCGCCGGGTGGAGGAATGGGCGGGCCGGGTGGCGGTATGGGCATGCCGGGCGGCGGAGGGATGGGCGGCCCTGGCGAAGGGCGGCGGGAATTACCGAAGAACGTGGTTGTTAGCTGGGTGAGCGCTATGCCGGTGAAGGAAGCGGTGATGCGGTCGGAGAATCCGGGGAAACTGCCGGAGCCGGGCGAGAAGGCGTACACGCTGGACCAGGCGGACAAGGATTACGTGATTGCGGTGTCGGGAATGCCGGCGACGCCTCAGCGGCGGCAAGGCGATGTGCCGGCGGATGGGCAGAATCCTCCGACGGATGAGCAGAGAAAGACGCGGCTGATGGCGGCGACGAAGCTGGACCTGGGGAAGAACCAATTGCCGATCGCGTGCGAGGACGTAAAGTTTAACCAGCCGGCCGCCGATGGATCGACCGAGACGCTGTTTTATTTTCCGCGGACGGCGCCGCTGAGTCTGGACAACAAGGAAGTTACGTTCGAGTCGACGATGGGGCCGATGAAGGTTGAGCGGAAGTTCATGCTGAAGGACATGAAGTATCACGGAAAGCTCGAACTGTGAGCTGCAGCGGGTTGAACAGATACGCACTTAGGGGAGACGATGGCCGATGGAAGCGCACCGCCGGTGGAGGCGAAAGCGCTGCTGGACCGGTTGCGGAGGCTCGCGGCGGAACTACCGGTGTCGGTGAGCGCGGTGCAGAAGGTGGTGGCGAACACGGAGGGTTTGCCGCTGATTGGGAAAACGGTGGCGGTGGCGGAGGAGTTGAGCGCGGCGTTGGCGCAGTTGCGGGCTCTGGCGAGGGATTTGGAGCCGGAGTCGGCGGATGCGTTGGCGCCGGTGGTGCAGGGCGAACGGGAGCGGGATGGCGTGACGGGCTGGGCCGGGAAAGCGGGGTTGCGGCGGAGGCTCTCCGGGATCAGCGAGCGCGAAGTTTTCCTGGTGAGCGTGACGGGGCGGCGGAACCTGGAGAGCCGGTTTGGGGACGCAGGGCTGCGGCAGGTTGTACTTGAGTTCGCCGAGCACCTTGCGGGGAGGATCAGCGGGCGGTGCGAGTGGTTCGGATGGGACGGGGCCGGGTTTGTCGCGGTAGAGCCGCGCGGATACGGTGCGGGCGCGGTGTGGCAGGAGATTGAGGATGTGCTGCGGACTCCGTATCTTTGCGATCTGCGGCTGGAGAACCGGACGGGTCTGGTGAATGTGTTTGCGCGTGGCCATCGCCTGCTGCTGCGCAACGGGGCGATTGGGGCGTTGTTCGACGATATCGAGACGCGGCTGCGGGCGGCGGGTTAGTCGCGGCGGCGGAGAGCGCCCTGGAGTTTTTCGGCGAAGAGGCCGGCTTGCTGTGGCGTTGGGGGCGCGGAGGAAGCGGCGGGCGCGGAGGCTGGAGCAGGCGCGGGGGCGGGTTGTGGTTTTTCGAGGAACAGGGCTTTGCGGAGGGCGGTGCGGGCAAGGGCGGGGCTGTAGGAGGTCCAGAGCGCGCCGGAGGAGCTGTCCCTTTCGATGAGGGCGCGCATGCACTCCATTTTCGAGTCGAGATTGTCGAGGTGGTGGAGAAGGAGGGCCTCGGGGAAGAGGGGTTGTTTTGGCGAGCCGAATTCGAGTTCGCCGTGGTGGCTGATGAGCATGTGCTCGACGAGGGTGCGGAGGCGGGGCGGGAAGTCCGGGAGGGTGGAGAATTTTTCAGCGAGCATGCGGAGGCCGATGACGATGTGGCCGAGGAGCTGGCCTTCGTCGCTGTAACCGAAGCTGCGCTCGTAGGTGAGTTCGCTGAGCTTGCCGATGTCGTGGAGGACGCCGCCGGTGAGGAGGAGGTCGAGATCGACG
>JAJYKC010000138.1:5885-6639 GCA_021788955.1 Acidobacteriota bacterium | reverse complement strand
AAAGGGCAAATTTGTTGGCTCCCCACAAAACCCGGTATAAAACGACCTCTCCTGGGCGCAAGTTATTGAATCTAACAGGCGAATGGACGGCGATGAGAGCGGGGCAGTTGAAATCATTCGAGCGGTAGGCGCGCCGACACAGAGACTGCGACGGGATGGGTGTACGCCGCGCTCAGGCGGATCGCCGGGAAGGATACCGATGGATGAAGTCGCGAATCTGCCGAGTAGACAACGGGAGGAGCGCTGGCAGCAGCTATCTCCGCGATCAACGCGCGCTGTTCGCCGTCCGAACCGGGAGGCTCACTTTGCCGGTCTACCATGATCCACGCACAATGCGACCAGATCGGAGACACTTGCTTCGCCCACACACATGACCGTGTCGGCGCCGCCCCAATAGATCTTCACGGTTCCATCGGACTCCGCAACAGCGCCGCAAGTGAACACGACGTTGTGGACATACCCCGTGAGTTCCCAGGGATCTTCCGGCTGCAGTATCCACGAATCGCCGACGCCGATGATCTTTGCGGGGTTCTGGAGGTCATGAAGAGCGACCCCCAGCCGGTAGACCGATCCATCCATCGTCTGGAAAACGCCGTGATAGATTGAAAGCCATCCCTGGTCCGTTTTGATGGGCGGCGCGCCCGGACCGATTTTCATTTCGTCCCAGTGATAAGTTTCGGGTTTTATGATTACTTTTGAATTGCCCCAGTGCACTAAATCAGGAGAATATGATATCCATATTGACCACTTTGAA
>JAJYKC010000138.1:0-5875 GCA_021788955.1 Acidobacteriota bacterium | reverse complement strand
TGAGCTGGGACTCGCCCCAAAAGCGTAGGTCCGGAGAGTAGGAAATCCAGATGGACCACGGGGCGATTTCCGAATGCGGACGGTCAAGCCGGGCGTAGAGTCCGTCGAACTTTTCGGGAAAGATCACCACATTCCGGTAGTCCGCCTCCGTGATCAGGGAGATCCTTTCCACGTGACTGAAGTCATTCGTCTTTGCCAGGGCGATCCGCACACCATTACGCGAGTAGGCGCTGTAGGTGATGAGGTACTCCCCGTCCACGTGTGTCACGCGTGGATCCTCGACGCCGAACTCTTCGTAGGCCCCAAATGGGCTGTCCCCGGAGGGAGTCAAAAAGGGCTGCGAATCAGCGGTGAAGTGGAATCCGTCGGGGCTGCTTGCCAAACCAATGATGGACCGTCCCGTGCGGAGATGGGACCGGAACAGCATGATGTACTCGTTCTCATGCTTCACCACCGCTGCGTTGTGGACCGTTTCAACCGGATAAGGGATATCGACTTTGGTGAGGATGGGGTTGTTAGGGTGGCGTCTGACAATGGCCGGCTTCATGATCGCCTCGTCGCTTCCAGTTCGAAAATGGTCTGGTAAACCCGTTCGTAGCCCGCCACCATGGTTTCGATGGAGAAGCGCTCCTGGACCCGTCGCCGGCAAGCGTTGCAATCGATTTCACCAAGCCGTGCCAAGGCTCGCACCGCCTCGCCGACGTTGTTGACCAGGAAACCTGTCTGCCCGTCTTTGATCACCTCACGGCATGAGCCGAGGTCCATAGCAATCACGGGCACGCCGGCGGCATTGGCTTCCGCCAGGACCAATCCGAATCGTTCCGGGATGGTATTCAAGTGCAGCAGCGCTCGGGCATGCCCAAACAACTCGTTCTTGCCCTCCACGTCCACGGGCCCGATGTAGCGGATCGTCTGATCGAGGTGAGGCTCCACCTGCTCGCGGAAGTACGTCCTATCCTGGATAATGCCCGCGATGAGCAGCGGACACCCGCTCAGGCGCGCCACCTCGATGGCAAGATGGACGCCCTTGTCCGGGTGAATCCGGCCGAGGAAGACCAGGTGATCTCCGCCGCGTTCCTGGATGGGGTACAACGAGAGATCGATTCCGTTATAGACCGTCGCCAGATAATTCAGGCCCGGTGCGCGATCGGAGTTGCTGATCGAGACAAAATACCCGTCATGATACTTCTCGTACACGGGCATGATCCTGGGAGACGAGAATCCATGGATGGTGGTGAGGACCGGCGTCTTCACCAACCGCGTGTAGGCGAGCGCCATGAAGTCGTAGTGGCTGTGGATGAGGTCGAACTCGGCTGCGTGCTCAAATACTTCGGAAATGTGGAGGTACTCGGCTACTTTGGGATCTATGGTGGAGTCCTCTTCGTACCCCCAGTCCACCACGGCATGCAGGTGAGCTCGGGTCACGGAATCCCGAGTGGCGAAGAGCGTGACATCCCAGCCCCGGGCGGCCAGTCCTTCGGTGATGTTGCTGGCAACCGTTTCCCACGCGCCGTATTGCCGGGGCGGCGTTCGCCAGGCCACGGGCGAGAGGACAGCCACCTTTTTGTTGGGAGCGGTCATGCTGGTAATGGGGCGTCCTGCTCCATGGCAGCGAGGACCTCGGCGAGTGGGACGGTTGCGAAGCCGGTGGCGTGGTCGGCAAGGCCGTAGGGAATGATGAGCTCACCGCTGTGAACCAGGGCACCGCAGGTATAAACCACGTTGGGCACGTAACCTTCACGCTCATTCTGATTTGGCTTGAGCAGGGGTTCGCGGAGCCGCCCAATCACTTTCGATGGGTCGTCGCGATCGAGGAGGAACGCCCCGATCGAGTACTGTCGCATCGGGCCGACGCCGTGGCTGAGGACGAGCCACCCGGCATCGGTTTCGATGGGAGATCCGCAATTCCCAAGCTGGACCAGTTCCCAGGGGAAGGCCGGTTTGAGGAGCAGGCTGCGTTCATTCCAGAAGTGGACGTTGTCGGAGAACATCAGGTAGATGTTCTCGTTGTCCTGGCGGGAGAGCATCGCATAGCGGCCGCCGATCCTCCGCGGGAAAATCGCCATGCCCTTGTTTTCCGCGGCCGGACCATTCAAGGTGATGAACCGAAAGTTGAGGAAGTCGGACGTCTCCACCAGTTCCGGCACCACGACCCTGCCATCGTAGGCGGTGAACGTCGCGTAGTAGATGTGAACGCCATCGTTGTTCCGGAAGCGGACGAAGCGGGCGTCCTCGATCCCGTTGCGCTGGGAAGGCGTAGCCGGGAACAATATGCGCTCATTCAACTGTTGCTCCGGTTGGAACTGGACCTCGTAGTTGGACCGGGCCAGCATCCAAATCCCCTGCGAAGTGTCCTGATCTTCCTGCGACATTCCATCCGGCAGGCGGAACAGTTCCGCCTGGAGACCCGAGCGAAGATCTTCGAGCGCAAAAGACTCGCCCAGTTTGTGCATGACCCGGCGCGTGAATTCGCAGGTCAATCCCACTTCACAGAGCTTTCGACCGAACAGGGCCTTCTCGTACACGGGGTTCGGGGTCTGACGCGGCTCGGTAAGAAAGCCCATGGCGGGCAATACCTCGATCCGCAAGTCGGGATGAATAATGCCAGTTCGAAACGTTATGGAGGATATGTGGCCTTCCCCTGTCGCGCGCAAGCTGAGGATAAATCGCAGTGCGCCGGACGGCAGACCTGTCTGGTCAGGGTGCGGCACGATGGAAGGATTGAACAGGGCAGCGGATTCTAAAGAGTATTCGGCGAGGAAATAGGAGCCGATCAGGAGCCGCCTTTGTTCGGATATCTCTTCCGCCATCGCCAAGGACTCGCGCACCTGTTCGAAGCGATCGAGGAAGCGTCTGCGGATCTGCTCGTGACGCTGAGAAAACTCGGCGGAAACTTGGTCCAGCAGCTGGCCGGCACGTTCTTCAGGGAGCGCCATGATCCTGGCGATGATGCTGGCTATCCGCTCGGGACCACCCGGACTAAAGGGCCGGAGGAGGACCCGGGACTGGTCCGGATGGAGTATGGTGGCGGTGCGTTTGAGATGCATGGATATTGGAGTCCGGCTATTCGGTGGCGGCGATCGGTGGTCTAAAGCTCGTTACTATGTTCCGCGCTATTTGCATCTCCGCCAATGAAAGTAGGAAGGCCAGGGTCGATTCCGCGCCCTGGTTCCCGTTGACGCGATCTACATGCAACCCATCGCGGCAGCCGCCTGTCTCGGGGGAGTAGAGTTCGAGTCCGAGATCATTCCAACCGATGAACCAATCAAAGGCGCTCTGCGCATGGTCGTACCACCATACGTCCGACGTGGCGCGATATGCTTCCAGACAGGCCGAGACGGTTGCTTGCGCCTCAATGGGCTGCTGGTCGAAATCGGCGCGCTGGCCGCCGCGGCGGTAGAACCCATTACTACCAATGGGTCGAAAGTGACCATTCTCGGACATCTGCAATTCCGTCAGCCAGCGCAAAGCCTCGATCCCCCGCTGAAGCACGGCTGGTTGTCCGGTTGCTTGTCCGCTCACTATTAAAGCGTGAGCAAGCTTCGCGTTGTCGTACGACAGTTCTTCCTCAAACCACTGCCAGTCCTCGTGGGAACTCGCTTCGAAGCGTTCCATGAGCCGGCAGATGAGAGTCTCCCGCGTTTGGTTCACCAGGCTGTCGCCGCTGAGCCGGCGCAAATATTCATGGATGCCGATCAGGCCGAACGCCCACGCCCGCGGGGAAGTGAACCCAGAAAGCGCGGGCAGCGCCTGCGCGAAGAGTTGCCCCGCCATCATCTGGAAGCTCCGGAATGGCGAACGTCCCACTCCTATTCCCAGCGCCCAGAGCGCCCTTCCCTGACAGTCTTCGGAACCCAGTTCATCGAGCCAACGCCGGTCAAAACTCAGGTGGTTGTGGAAGCGTTTCGTTTGAAGGTCGAAAGCGTGATGGAGGAAAGCTGCGGATGTGGTGGCCAGCGCCCGCACGGGCTCCGGGTCGCCGCCCAATTCACCGAGCAGTACTGCGAGGACGAATGCACGAGCGTTATCGTCGGTGCAGTAGCCTTCCGAGAAATTCGGAACGCTGAAGACAGCGTGTTGGAAGACGCCGGTGGAATCGGTCATTCGCAAAAGGTGACTCAGCTTCATCGGCGGTAGTTCCCGCGGCTTCTGATCGAGCGTCTTGGTGGCGAGAAACTTGCGCGTCCGGGCGGACGCTTCCAGCCTTGAACACTCGAAGGAACGCATATACATCTGCGCCACGTTGCTCCAAACCATGTCGCGCCCGATCTTATAGGCGTTCTTGCGAATGGCGTGCCGCCGGGTGTCGTCCCGCAGCAACCCCGTCACCTCGCGTGCGATGGCGGGGGCGTCGCCGAATGGCACCAACGTACCGCGTTCTTCCGCCAACAATTCCGCGGCGTGCCAGTACGGCGTGGACACCACTGCTTTCCCCGCACCAAACGCGTAGGCCAGCGTGCCCGACGTGATCTGTGCTTCATTCAGGTAAGGCGTGATGTAAAGGTCCGCCGCGCCAATGAACTCCTTGAGATTCTCAAGCTCGACAAACTGGTTGTAGAAGATGACGTTCTTGCCGACTTTGGTCTTCTTGGCGAGAATCTCCAGGCTGAGCCGGTACGCTTCACCGTGCTCCCTCAGTTCATTGGGATGGGTGGCGCCGAGAACGATGTACACCACCTCGGGGAACTCGCTCAGAATTTGCGGCAGGGCGTTGATCACGTTCTCGATGCCTTTGTTCGGCGAAAGCAGGCCGAACGTGAGCAGCACCACTCTGCCTTCCACTCCGAACTGGTCCTTGAAATACGTCGGATCGACGAAACCGACGTCGGGAATGCCGTGCGGAATGAGATCGATCTTTGCGGGCGGCGCCTGGTATATCTCCTGCAACATCTGCCGTCCGCGCTCGGCCATGACCACAAGCCGGGTAGAGAGTGAGATCAAGCCCTCCATCACGCGCCGCTGGTCCGCTTTCGGCTCGCGCAGGACGGTGTGCAGCGTTGTGACGACGGGCATTCTCAATTCGCGCAAAAGCGACAGTACGTGACCGCCGACAGGTCCGCCGAAGATTCCGAACTCGTGCTGTAAGCAGACGATGTCCACGTTGCTGATGTTGAGGAAGTCCGCGGCGCGAAGATACGACGCCAGGTCCTGCTCCTCAATCTCAAAGCGAACCACCTCTGGGTAGTCGTAGCCGCCCGGAATGTCGTTGACAGATACAGCGAGGCACTGGCTCCGCGGATGCGCGCTTGCGACGGCGGCAAGCAGGTCCGACGTGAACGTGGCAATGCCGCACTTGCGCGGCAAGTGGTCGCCGACAAAAGCGATCTTATGGACTTTAGAAGCGCTATTCATGAAGGCATTCCTTTGCTACCTGGCGGTTTGGAGCCGCTTCGATCAATCGATCAGTCTTCTTCGGGTTGCGCTACAGAGGGGAAATGAAGGGGATCCCTCAGATTCTGCAGCTCCCGGTAATAGTAAATCGGAGAGGGTCGCTTTCCTTCCAACTTCAAAGCCTTAAGAAACACGATTTCCTCTTCGGTGACATCACCGCTCAGCGACCTGTCCCTAAGGAACTGTTCGAGCCCTGGTTCAGTGGCGACGGGCTGTGGGGATTCTTGTTCCGCAAACTCAAAGCGCTTGAGGTTCGCTGTTGTGAGCCGGCGGTTTGGGACGACCGCCATGCCGAAGGTCTTGAGATCGATATCCCAGGAGTCGATGATCGGATCGAGGAATGAGGCGCAGCTTTCCGCCGAGACGTTGAAGACGTCTGTGTCAAGAAACTCGAGAATCGCAACGCGCACTTGTTCGTAGCTACGGTTACTGAATTGGGCCATCAGGCGCAGCCACTCTTCATTTTCCAGTTCCTCCCGGGCAA
>JAJYKC010000137.1 GCA_021788955.1 Acidobacteriota bacterium | reverse complement strand
TTCCGATCTCCTAATCCTACGGAGGGGAGGATGGCTCTCATGGCCAGGTTCATCCATCGCCAGCCAGCGACGGCACGCAACGAAGTGAAGCACAGAAAAAGGTTGTAAATGGTGATGAATAACCACGAGTAGATCCAGATTTCCGGATGGACGTTCAAGGCATACTCGGTAAGGCTCATGACCAGGCCCGCTAGCATTAGCAGAGCGAGGCTGCCGGGGACTGTCCCGATTTTTGTGGCAGGAGGCCACACAAATGGGACTGTCCCCTTCTGCGGATCGTTCGACGCAGAATTCGGTACAGGCCCGCTGCCGCGGCTGTGTCCCAGCTTGATCAGCAGGAGGACCCAAGGCAGGAAGAAGAACACGCCCACATGCATGGCGTACTCGCGGAGCATCAGCGAGAGCACCACCGGGTTGGCGAGCACATAGGCCAGCCCGCCGATCAGCGATGGCAGGAGCCGCAAGCGCAGCCCAATACGCAAGAACAGGTACGCTCCGAAGCACGCGAAAACGCAGAGCCCGACCATCATGTTGCGGACCAGACCGTACTTGGCCTCTACGCTGACGATCGGCGTGTCCAGGGCGAGCATCAGCAGCGAGCTCAACTCGGAATCGCCGAAGAAGTTGCTGGAGATCGCGCCAAACTTAGTGTTCTGGTTGAAAGGGCCGCAAAAGGAAAAGGCCTTGGCCGCCTCCCACTGCGGCTCGTAGCTGATCAGCTCGTCGTTGCGTCCCACCGGCAGCCGAATCTGGCCCGCGCCGAAGTTCGTCGCTGGGGGATAGATCAGGCACCACAGGATTGCGTAGGAGGCAGCCACGATCAGTGCTTCCCAGAGGCGAGACTTGCCACCCCGCCCCAGCCAGCACTGCCACGCCAGCATGCATCCCAGCGCCGTCGCGAAAACCATGACTTGGCCGTGGAAGTCCAGACCGAAGGCCGACGCCGACGCGGCAATAACGAAGGGAAGGCTTGCCATTAGACTAGCTTGGCGGATCCTGAGGGCCGCGTTACAGCTCAAAAGGACGGCGCCCAGCGCGATCCAGATGGTGACGAAGACCATCCACGTTTGAAACACGGCCGTCAACCACCAGGTGCACGGATAGAACTGCAGCAGGGACGAAGAAACTGCCGACAACTGCCTTGCCTTGATCGCAAGGCCGAAGGCGACAGCGGCAAGGCTGACCAGCCCAACCGAGAAGCAGACCCTAAGCGTTGCACGCATCAGTCGGATCCTTTTCGCACGACTTGCGCGCACAACTGACAAGAAATGTGCCCCAACGGTTTTCCAGCGGCGAGAAACGAAGGGCCAACTCGTAGAGATTGTAGAGCGGCAGGAGTAGTCTCGCAGAACGACTGGCAACGTAACGAAAGGTGATCCCGGCCACACCGCGTATGTAGATATCTACAAAGCCCGCACTCGTCAGCTCGGCCTCAAGTTCCTGCCGCTTAAGAAGCACTTCGTTTTCCGTCTTTCCCTTGTTGGAATAAAGAGGGGAGTCTGGGCTACGGTAAAGCCACATCGCCGGGCTGTGCCAACTGGGATCGTAGCCGAAGAGCAACCCGCCGGGTCTGAGAATTCGCAGACCTTCGCGAAGGACTTGCAGCCGCGTGTGCGCGGCATCGAAATGATGAAGGACGCCTGAATACACAATGCAATCGAACCCCTCGCCCGGCAGCCCAGTCGTAGTAATGTCGCCGACCAGGTACGTCGGCTGCGATCCTTGTTGAATAGCCTGATCAATGAGCCTGGGAGAGACATCCATGCCGGTGATCTGAAATCCGAACTCGCGTGATAATCGTCGGGTGAAAGCTCCACTTCCGCAGCCCAGGTCGATGACCTTCCATTGTCGCGTTGGTCTTCCCACGCGACCAAATAAGGCAAGTAGCCTGGAATAGGCTCCCTCGCCAAGCACATCGTACTCGCCGTGCTCGCGTTCAAAGCGATCGAAAAAGCTGACCTCGTTCTTGACGTCCATTGTAATCCGACCCGGTAGGGCTGACTCCCCACGATGCCTATGCCGGGTTAGTCCAGGAAGCCACCCCTTTTTCCCCGCAGAAAGAGGTAGTCTCGTGCCCGGTATAAGAGACTGCGGAGATGCCTGAAGGATCGGACCTCCAGCAGAAGCTTGAGTAGGATGCGAGGCCGAAGATGGAACTGAAGAAACGCTTTGCGCTGCAGTCGTTTTAGCTCCGCCTTCTCGATGCCTTGCGGAGCGTAGGGCACTTCATAGTACGCCAGTTCATCCCAATTGCCAGGCTGGACTTCCCCCGATTCGTAGAGCCGACGGGCGGATTCCGTGCCGGGCAGCGGCAAGTAGTTGCTGAAGTGGGCGCGTTTCAGCGGCAGACTGCGCGAGAACCGCATGGTGGCGGCCATGTCTTCCCGCGTCTCGCCGGGAAATCCGAGGATAAAGAACCCGCTCGGCTCCAGCCCGCATTCGGTGATCAGGGTCACTTGCCGGCGTATGAAGTCCGTGGTGAGTCCTTTCTTCATCGCTTGAAGTACGCGATCCGACCCGCTCTCGATTCCCACCGTAAATGCGTAGGCGCCGGTCTGTTTCATGCGAAGCAGCATCTCTCGGTCCAGCGAGTTCAGGCGGAGGCCGTTCGGGAAGGTGTAACTGATGTGGAGCTTGCGGTCCTCCAGGCCGTTGCAGAAGTCCATCACACGCTGCTTTTGTAGCGAGAACATGTCGTCAATGATGTGGATTTCACCCACCCCATATTGGCGGTGCAACAGTTCCACTTCATCCAGCACGTGGGCAATGGGGCGGGTACGGTAGTGCCGAGTCATGTTCACCGGTGAGCCGCAGAAGGTGCACTCGTAAGGGCATCCGCGGCTGGTCAGCACCGGCGCGATGGGAAAATTCCGATAGAAGGCACCTTGTGGAGAATCGGGGTAGCTGTTGGGAGGCATCAGATCCCAAGCGGGGAAACCAAGCGCCTCGAGCTCGGAAACAATCGCCCGCTCGTTGACGCGGATTCCCTTGCCTTCTCGGTAAATCAGACCGGGAATCCCGGCGAGGGCCCCCGCAATGTGCTGCAAGTCCTGCCCAACCAACACCGGCAGACCCTCTTCCGCTTCCCCAAGAAATCCGTAGTCCGCCTCCGGCAAGTCCAGCAATACACGTTCAGCCGTGGCGGTCACATGGGGGCCACCGACCACAACAATGGTGCCGGGCAGCGTCTCTTTGACGATCTGGGCAGCCCTGCACGACGTCGTGAAGCCGGAACTGAAGATTTGAATTCCGACGAAATCGGGCTTTTCGCGAAGAAGGATTTCCTTGAAGGAGGATCGCGTGAGCCGATCCTTCTGCCCGTCCAGAATCGCCACTTCGCTGATTCCCGCCCGCCTGAGACTGCTCGCAAGGTAGCCCAAACCGACAGGCGGAACGACGTAGTGTGCGGGGGCAGGCGGCAAAACGAGCAAGACTCTGGCCATAGCACCTCAAACCTGACCCACGAACCCGTGGGTCACATCCATCACACCTGCAAATTCGTCCGAGACGGCGTCTCCCCTACGGCGAAGCTCTTTTTCGGCCCCAGCTCAAGAGTCTCGGGCCGCTCCCCGTTTTCCTTTCCGAACGGGTGCGGATCCTCCACAATATGATACGCTCGCGCTTGTTGCATTTCCGCCTCCCCGCAAATCATCCTGGCAATCGCCCGCCCCTGCTTGATGGCCGCGCTGAGCGTGCGGTCCTCCGGGTAGAACTGCGAGGAATCGGAGACGTACAGTCCCTCCAACGGCGAACGGTGCGCCGGCATAAGCTCACAGAAGCGGGTGGCGAAAACCGGTTGCGCAAAAGGATGCCGAAACACCCGCACGTCCCTGATCCACTCCGGCGTGAAACTGGGATTGATCAGTCGCAGCATCGGCAGATGCTCGCGCACCAGCCGATCCTCGTCGTAACCGTAGAGGGGCTCGTCCGCCGGAAGATAGTGGGGAATGTAGATCACCTTCAACCCCGCCTCTCGCAACCGCGCGTTCAAGTTGGTGGGCTCCACAATGCCGTTGAAGGCGATCCGCGGATCGTTCACGTTCAACCAGAAATTCCGCGAGAAAGGCCGCTTGAGGCTGAGGACGAGGCACACCACGCCGATGTACTCCACCCGCCGCAATTGAGCCGCGTACTCGCCGGCGTCGGCTTGTAGGAGCCGGCTCAAGATCGGCAACGCAACCGTACTGATGGCCGCGTCGCAGGGCACCACCTCGTCCGCCAATGCTACCCCCGCCACACGGCCCTCGCGCAATTGGAATCCGCGCGCCGGGCAATTCACCCGAAGGGTCACCCCCGGTTCGTCCTGCAAGACGGACACCAGCCGATCGACCAGGGTGGCGTTTCCCTGCTCAAAGCTGCCGAACACTTCGGGCGCCAGCAGATGCCGCCGGGATTTGGCCACCCGCCAGATGCGATGCCACATCCAGGCGGCCGAGATGTCGTCGGCCCGCTGGCCAAACTTGACGCTCAACAGCGGATGCCAGATCGCCTGGTAGGCCTCGGCGCCGATCGATTCAATCAACCACGGCTTGGCCGGAATGTGATCCAGCCATTTCCAGTCGGCCCGGTAGCGCGAGAGTAGAACGTGCAAGCCAAAACGCACCCGCTGCCAAAACGGGATGGGCGAGAAACGCAACAGATGCCACGGGGTCCCGAAAGGGAACATTTTACCGGCGAAGAAATAAGCGGTCCGGGTTCGCCGCCAGTGCAGTTTTCTCGCCAGCCCAAGCTCCTTGGCGAACTGAATCAGATGGTCATCGCGGGTGCAGACGAAATGGTAGTACCGGTCGACCGTTTGCCGTTCGAGCAAGAACGAGTTGGCCAAACCCCCGCACTGGGAATCCGCCTCGAGCACGGTGACTCGATGCCCGGCCTTGGCCAGGTCATAGGCCGCCGACAGCCCGGCGATCCCCGCCCCGACGATGACTACTCGCTTCTGGGTCCTCACACAACCCCCTTTCGGGAAGGCAGGTGATCCACACTCGCAACAACGCGGCCACGATCGCCAGGTCCCTGTTCCGACTCGCCCCGAAAAGAGACTTCCACCAATAAGCACCTTTCATTGTAATCGCTGCGCACGCCGTCGCAAGATGCGGGACGAACCAAGAGTGCTGGACGGGACTGCGAAACGACCCGCTTCCCGCGAATGAGCCGGGGCGCGGCCCGGTGATCGCAGATGCGGTGGTCTTGCCGCGGGTGGAACGCGGTAGGGTGCGAACCCGGAGAATCTTGGCGCGGCCTTCGGCCACAATCAAACGTCCGAAAAACTTGGCAACCACGAAGGTCACGAAGATCAGAAAGGAACGTTTGAAAGTGATACCCTTCACCTTCGTGGTCCTTGTGATCTTCGTGGTTCAGATATATACGCATGTAAACTACTGTATGATAGGTGAATATGAGTTTGTCAGGAAAACGAGATCTTGTGAGCTTGCGGTACAGCTCACGCGGCTACCCCCCCGGAGCCCGCGCTGGTCGAGCTTCGGTCTTCTCCGGGGATGGCTGCGTGTCGCGGCGGAAGATCGCATAGTGTTGGGCGGAGTTGTCGGCCAGCACCGTGTAGCCGGGAATCTGCCCGCCGCGTCGCTTCAACAGGGTATAGTTCTTGGGGTCCCCCCGCGCGTTGTCCACCAAAATGACGTCCGGCGCGAATTTCTCGATGATGCCCTCCAGGTTTTCCATCAGCCAGGTCCCGCCCACGCCGGGGCGTCCCGTCATGCAAGTGATCAACTGCGGATAGCTCGAGGCAATCAGGCTGTTGCGGGCCGTGAGACGCTTGGTGTCCTGCAGGATATTGACATACGAGCAGTTGAAGGGGTTGGATCGGACCTTCATCAGCGCCCGTAGATCGGAGGCTGCTAGCAAAACGAGCGCCGCGACGATCAGCGGGGCAACGATCACCTTCCCCTTCGACAACACAACTGCCAACGATTCGGGGATCGCCGCGGTCACTTCCCGGGCCGCGCACGCCGCGACCACCAACGATACCACGGCAACATGACGTACGCTCGTCGCTAGATTCAGCAGTGGGAGGGCCAAGAGGTACAAGGCGGCGGCAACAACGACCGGGCGGTAACGTGGCGTCATGCAGCAGATCAACAGCAAGACGACGATGATCCGGAACGCCAGATACGGCGGACCGCCGGGCCAATCGTGCACTCTTCCCCGCGGAACGGTAGTTCCTCCGTGCGGAACAGTAGCCACTGCCTGTGAAATCGTAGTCTCTCCTTCTAGACCGGTAGTCCCGCCTTCCGCGTCGCTCGTTTCGCCTTGTGCAGCCGCAGACTGCCCCTCCGGAGCAATAGTTCCTCGTTCCGGAACGGTAATCGACGCGAGGAAGTCCACCGAGGTCCAATTGGTCAGCACGTCCACCAGATAGTCGGCAAATGCCAACGGGTGGGCTTGAATATCCTCCATTGCCCGCGGGTTTCCCCCTACAGCCCTTTTGTCGGCGCCGCCGAAATTCACCTGGCACAGAAGTTGGTTAATCTCTCCGCACACTTCCGCTCCATACAACGACGTGAAACTCCTCGTGTTGCGGTCAAACCTCACATATCGTACCGCCAGCCCACGCAGAGCCGCCGGCTGGACTCGCCAAATCGCCGGCAGTTGCCACCACACGCACAGCAGGGCTGCCCCAATGCCAACCAGCGCAGCCGCCCGCG
>JAJYKC010000136.1 GCA_021788955.1 Acidobacteriota bacterium | reverse complement strand
AACACGGAGTTTGTGGGGCACACATTCCCCACGAAGACCGTGGATGACAACGCGCACCAGATGGAACACACGATTCGCCACGCGCGCGTACACAATCATCTTGCATCCAATCGGCCGTACGCGGGCGGGGATCGATGGTGCGCGTTCGACTACAACACCCACGCGAACTTCGGCTCCGGCGACCGCATCTGTTACCACGGCGTAAGCGACATCTTCCGCATACCCAAGGCCGCGGCGGGCTTCTATAAATCCCAGTGCGACCCGGAAGAAGAAATCGTGATTGAACCCGGGTTCTTCTGGTCGCAAGGCGACCACTCGACGGCGGGTGGTGTCGGCACGGTCCCCATATGCTCCAACTGCGATCATCTGAAGATCTATGTGGCGGATCGGCTGCACACGGAAGCCGATCCGGACCGGGCCACCTACGGCCATCTGAAGTATCCTCCGTTCGTGGTCAGAATCACCGACCGGCCGGCGTGGGGAGATCTCAAGATCGAGGGTTACATAGCCGGCAAGTTAGTAAAGACCGTGACGCTGTCCGGCCGCGGCGTTGACGCGGCGCTACAAGTTTTGCCCGACGACCAGGAACTAGTCGCCGATGGCCGGGATTGCACACGCGTTGTGCTGCGCTTGACGGACGAGTTCGGCAATCTCCGCCGAATGTCAAGCGGAGCGGTAAGCTTTCACCTCGAAGGCCCGGGCGAGATCATCGGCGACAATCCATTCGCCTTGAGCGGCGGCGCCGGGGCGATCTGGATCCGGGCGCAACAGACCCCCGGAGTCATTCGACTGAGAGCGGAGCTCCAACACCTCAAGCCGCAGGAGGTTAGCATCAACGTGCTAGCTGCAGCCTCGGAAGCTGTTTGAGCGCGCCCCAGGCAACCGTTCACGAGATCCATCGCTATCCTTCACTCTCCAGGCGAGTTAGTCGTGCCGACGCGTCCACTGTAATCTTTTTCCCTTATTGACCCTGCCCGCACGATCAGATAGTTTCACTAAGACACATCTCTGAATTCAGTCGCAGCCGGCCCGCACGGGATAGCTAGCATTGTCTGATATTCGGTTCGATGCAGATTCGGGCATAGGGGCACGCCATTGTCTGTAGTTCGATCACGCAAGCCGACGTGTGTCGTGTTGCGATTTGCCGATGGTTTATTCCGGTCTGGCGGAACCTCCGCAACTCGCTTGGCGCACGGAATATCCCGCTGTCTTCCCATCGCGATCGTCCTGCCGCTGCTTGTGACGGCGCCATCCCGGTTAAGCGGCGACCTCCATGCGGGCTTCCCTGCTTCCAACCTCGCCGCAGCCTTCCTATTCGTCGAAGCGCCGATCACGAACGCAGCCCCGATCACGCAACGCTTTCCGAAAGGCAGCCGCCTTATCTCGTGGCAGTTCGGCCAACCGGGACGTACCGCGGCCAATCTCTCTGCCCGTTTCTTCGCCGCCGCGGACCCTGACGTTTCCCCGTCCGGCGAAAAGATACTTTTCTCGGCCAAAACCACCGTTGACTCACCTTGGCAGGTTTGGGAGATGGACTCCGGCGGCGCGACGCATCAACTTACCGAATGCCCGGACAACTGCTTGAAGGCGGCGTACCTTCCTGACAATCACTTTGTTTACACGCGTGTCTCCGCGCCAGACGGTGAGTCGTTCCTGTGCGTCGCCCGTATCGACGGCTCGGATTCCCATCGAATCACGTTCAGCCCCGGCCGGTTCCAACTGGAAACCGTGCTTCAAGATGGACGCATTCTGGCTTCCGCTGAACGCTCGCTTTCTCCCACCGGCGGCCATCCGCAGCCTCGCGCCCTCTTCACTCTTCGTCCCGACGGTTCCGGGCTGACTGCATTTGGGGAAGACCAGCTTTCGCCCTTGAGTCAGACCACTGCCTCTGAGCTTGACGACGGAACCGTCGTCTTGACGCAACGCGACCCCGCTCAAAACTCAGAACCCGGGGGCGCGCTGGCATTCTTCCGCCCCGGGTCGCTGCGCGTCACAACCTGTAACTCACAACAGCCGTTGTTACAGTCCGTCCACGAGCTCAATGGCGACCACGTACTGGTTTCCCGGCAGGATTCGCCCTCCTCATCCGCCCATTACTCCGCTTATGATCTGGACTTGTCCGGAGACACGCCTCCCCGGCTGATCTATGGCGATCCTTCGGTCTCCGTCGTCGAAGCGGTTTCGCTGCGTCCCCGCCCTGCCCAGGCCGCGTACAGGTCCGTCCTGCATCTTGAGCGAAACAACGGACGCTTTATCTGCCTGAATTCCCGCCGCGCAGGCAGCGCTCCGAGCGGCGCGTTGTCCGCCGCCATCGCCCAGGTGAGGGTCTTCCTTCAAAAAGACGAAGACGGCAGCGAGCAACTCCTCGGAAAGGCTCCGGTCGCTCCGGATGGATCCTTCTACATCGCAGTGCCGGCCGACCGCCCCGTGCGATTCGATCTCGTCGCGGCAAACGGCAACTTAGTAGCCTCGCAGCGAAGCTGGATCTGGGTGCGTCCGGGAGAAGACCGTGGCTGCATCGGCTGTCACGAGGACAAAGCCGAGGCGCCGCAAAACCACTGGCCGTTGGCCCTGACCATGCCCGGGATGCCGGCCCGCATGGGGCTTCCGCCCCAGAAGCCTCTTCACTGAACGGACCAGGATGCGCATTCCACCTAGAGTAGTTCTCAGTCTGACGCTCGCCTTCGCCGTGCCGGCCGGCCTCCGGTTGGCGGCCCAATCCCCCGCCGGGCCGCGATCCCCGGCATCGAATCAGTTCGAAGATGTCACCGCGAAGGCCGGCATTGACTTCCAACACTCCTTCGGCGAAAAGGAACTTAGCTCCATCGTCGAGGCGACCGGTTCGGGCTGCGGCTGGTTCGACTACAACAACGACGGCCTTCTCGATCTCTATGTCTTAAGCGGCCGCCATGTGGATGGGCTGACCGACATTTCCTCCCCAGTCCGCACCCCCGCCACCAATCACCTGTACCGGAACAACGGCGATGGCACCTTTACCGACGTGACCGCAAAGGCGGGCCTGGAAGGAACCGGTTTCGCGATGGGGCTGACCTTCGGCGATTATGACAACGACGGCAACGAAGATATCTACGTCACTAACTACAACTCTTCGATTCTTTATCACAACAACGGCAATGGAACCTTTACCGATGTAACGAGCGCGGCCCATGCCGGGAATCCATTCTTCGGCACCGGCGCCGCCTTCCTCGATTACGACCGCGACGGCCGGCTCGATCTCTTCGTCGGTAACTATCTCCAGTACGATCCTTCCTACCGGCACTTTTACTCAGCCAACCACTACCCCGGGCCGTTGGACTACGGTCCTCAACTGAATCGGCTCTTTCACAACAACGGAGACGGCACCTTTACCGACGTGTCGCGCCATGCGGGAATCGCGGCCACGCCCGGCCGCGCCATGGGAGTCGCCGCCGGCGACTTCGACAACGACGGTTGGCCCGATATCTACGTCGCGAACGACACGATGGCAAGTTATCTCTACCACAACAACCGCGACGGCACATTCACCAACATCGCGGAGGAGGCGAACGCCGCCTACGGACAAAATGGCGAGGCGACCACCGCGATGGGACCGGTTTTCGGCGATTTCGACAACGACGGCTGGATGGACCTATTCGTCTCCGATGCGCGTTACCACCGCCTGATGCACAACATGTTTCACAATTCCGGCAAATCCGGCGGTTACTACTTCGCCGACGCCACCGATGGCGCGGGAGTGGGAGCGCCCTCCGCACAATACGTCGGTTGGGGCGACGGATTCTTCGATTTCGACAACGACGGTTGGAAGGACCTCTTCATTGTCAACGGCGGCCTCAGTTGGCTGATCCCCATGGAAGACACCCTTCTGCACAACAATGGCAACGGCAAATTTACCGACGTCTCAAACGCCGCGGGCGCCTTTTTCAAAACGCGTCATGTCAGCCGGGGCGCTTGCTTTGCCGATTACGACAACGACGGCTACGTTGACGCCTTCATCGTCGTACTCGGCGGCCGGGGAATTCTCCTTCATAACAATCCCCCTGTCCGGCAGCGCAATCATTGGCTGACGATCCGCCTTATCGGTACGCGCAGCAACCGCGACGCCTACGGCGCCACAGTCGAAGCCATAGCGGGCAACCTGCACCAATACGTGCAGACATCATCGGCCAGCGGCTACCTATCGCAGAACGATCCGCGGCCGCACTTCGGGCTCGCGCAACATACGCAAGTCGACACCCTCATCATTCACTGGCCTGATGGGGGGATGCAGACGCTCAATCACGTCCCGGCGGACCAGGTGCTGACGGTGACAGAACCCGCTGCCACACACGCGAAAGCCGGCAACGCTTCTTCCAGCGCACACTGAGATGGCCGCCACTTCACTCATCCGCCGCCCGCTTCGGACACAGTTCATCCTGCTCGCGTTCCTTTTGCCGATCGTCTTACACGCCGCCGTTCTACAAGACACGCGCGATTCCGGACGCACGTACCTGAGTCCCGTCGATCTTGCCGTCTCGCCGAATGGAGCCCAACTCTATGTCGTGTGTGAAGACGCCAATCTTGTCCTAGCCATCGACACCCGCTCGAACCGAGTTATCGAACGCATCGCCGTGGGCCGTCAACCGAAAGCGATCGCCCTGTCGCCGGACGGAAGCACGATTTACGTGTCGAACGAACTCGACAACTCCGTAAGTGAGATCGATGCCGCCTCACTGAAAGTTCGCCGGACGTTTGCCGCCGGATGGGGCCCTGCCGGTGTTGCAGCGGGCCGGCGCGGGAGCGCCCTCTACGTCGCAAACACGTTGGGCAACGACGTCTCCGTTCTTGATGCGGTCACCGGCCGGAACCTGGGAAGCCTGCGTGCCGGAACATTTCCCGAGTATCTCGCTGTCTCTCCGGATGGCGCGCGAGTATACGTATCTAATCTCCTGTCCGCGCTCGGCCGCTTCGATCAGCCCCCCGTGTCGGAGATGACGGTGATTGATGCCGAGTCAAACCAGATCGCCGAACGCGTTTCAATCCCCGGGGTAATCCAGCTCCGCCATATTGCTCAAGTCCGAACCGCGGAAGGAAGTTACCTGCTCGTCCCGTTCCTGCGTCCGAAAAACCTGAACCCTCTCGTGCAAATCGAGCAAGGGTGGTACCTCACGCATGGAGTCGCTGTCATCCGGACGCCCGGCTCCCATCACGGCGATCCACAGGCCAGCCGCGTGGACGAAGTTCTGCTTGATGACGTTGGCCGTTACTTCGCCGATGGCTTTGGCGCCGCGGCAACGAGTGATGGCACACTCGCCCTTGTGACAGCCTCAGGCTGCGATACGGTTTCGATTTTGGACACGCGTAAGCTCGATCGTCTTCTTCAATCCGTCCCGGCGGGCAACCCCGAGGCGCTTGCCGACCGCCTCGACTCCGCCCGCCGCTTTGTCACCGCCCGCCTGGCCACCGGCAAGAATCCGACTTCCGTCGTCATCGCTCCGGGCGACTCTCTTGCCTACATCGCCAACCGCATGGACGACACGATTACCGTCATTGACCTCCACCGCCGGGCCGTTACCACTACCATCGACCTCGGCGGTCCGCGAGAAGTAACAACGGAGCGTCACGGACAGCAGTTGTTCTACGACGCGACTTACTGCTTCGAACACCAGATGGCCTGCGCCACCTGTCATCCGCACAAGGGCCTCTCCGACGGACTTGCCTGGAGCCTCGAAACACCCGAACTCGGCCGGGACGTGGTCGAAAACCGTACGCTGCGCGCCATCTCGCAGACCGGCCCGTTCAAGTGGAATGGCAACAATCCGGATTTGGAAACTCAGGCCGGCCCGCGAACCGCAATGTACATTTTCCGCTCCCAGGGCTTCAGTGACTCACAGGTCCGCGACCTCACCACTTTCATTCGTTCGCTCACCTTGCCGCCAAATCCCCGCCGAAAGGCGAACGCGGACCTCACCGAGGCGCAGGGACGCGGCCGGCAGATCTTCTTCCGCACAACCACCAATACCGGCGAAATCATTCCGCCTCAAAGCCGTTGTTACTTCTGCCATCCGCCCCAGACGCACTACACAGCCCGCGTACACATGGACGTCGGGACGAAGACCCGCTATGACACCAATGCGTCCTTCGATATACCTCAACTCGAAGGCCTGTACATGCGCGCTCCCTACCTCCACAACGGCGAGGCCGTGACGCTCGAAGAAATTTGGACGAAGTACAGTCCCGAAGACAAACACGGGATCACTTCCGATATGGATAAGGTCCAGTTGAACGATCTTATCGAGTTCCTGAAGACACTATGACGAAACTGCCCTTCTGGCTCTGCCTTGCCGCCGCCCTCGGGCCATTGCTGCCGGCCGGCGGAACGGTGGCAATCCCGGCCCCGTCACCTCTCTATACCAAGTGGACTAACTACACCGCGGCAAACGGATTCCCGCCGGGCAAAGTCTACTGCGTCAAGGTGGACGGCGACCGTGTCTGGGCCGGAACGGGGCACGGTCTCGTGCTTATCGAGCACGGGCAGGTGAAACGCGTTTTCACGCCCGCCGACGGCCTCGCGGGCCGCGCCGTCATGTCCATCGCCGTCGACCACCAGACCGGGGACCTCTGGATCGGCGCCTTCGGAGGCCTCAGCCGTTACTCCGGGGGACAGTTCAAGACCTACACGAATCTTTCGAGCGGACTCGCC
>JAJYKC010000135.1 GCA_021788955.1 Acidobacteriota bacterium | reverse complement strand
CCTACTGGCGCAGTCCCCCCCCCACCTCCGCCCGTAGGCCCTGCCCAGGTTGGTTCGGTCCCCACCACGGTCCTGTACCGTTTTTTCTTCCGGCACTTGGTGGCGCTTGATGTTGCCGCCAATGCGGCCGATTCCCAGGGGCGGAACGGTAATGATCTCCGCAATTACTATCAGAAGCGCCTGAATATCAGCGCGGCCGAGGCCTCTCTCTTGAAGCAAAACGGGGCCACGTGCCTCGCCGCCGTTCAGCGGCTCGACCAACAGGCCGGAACGATTATCCAGGGAATCTGGGCGGTCTATGCCGATGGAAAAATCGTTTCACCCGCTTCCCCGCCGCCGCCCGATCCAAGACTTCCGAAGCTAACACAACAGCGGGATGCGGTAACAAGCGCTCAAATTCAAGCACTCCGGTCCGCGCTTTCCGTGCAGACATTCCAAAGAATCGACACATATGTGCGGACCGAGTTCGCCCGGCAGGTCAGCTCGGCTCCCATCGTCCCGCACCCTCCCTCGGGCGGGCCGCTGTCTGCCAGGCCAGGCAAGAGAGGCCGCTGATGCGGAGCATGCGCTGGTTGGTGCCGGCATTGCTCCTTGCCGCGGCGGTTGCAAGCCCGGCGCGGGCTTACACGACGTACGTCCTTGAAAGCCTGACAATTACGTCCTCCACAGTATCCACGTTTTCTGAAACGGAGATGGATTACAGCACCTCCCAGTATTACTGCGCGGAGGCGGATGGCTTCTTGCGGGTGAACGGATCGATAGTACAGAGCGGTTACGCAATCGGGGGGTACGCATCGGGTAATCCCAGTTGCGCGGGAGGTACGAGCACGACGGCTTCGCTTAGCCTGAGCGCCGCGACCGAGTTGAGCGCTACCTACGAGATGCAGACGAATCACTGGGTGATCGCCGCGTCTGAATACGTGGTTGGTGGACAGGTGCAGTATTACCTCGATCAATACGGTTACAGCAACGTTTCGCCGCAGAACTTCACGGGACAGGGTACGGTATACGCAACGGGAAGCGTAATCGACGACACCCAGTCCGGAAAATACTATATCGCGAGCACCTACCTGTCCCAAACCACGTACCCGCCGAACATCACCGGCGTCGACTCCGGCTACCCGGCGGATGGGACGCTGGGGAGTTCCGGCTACACGGTGCTTTACGGTAACTACCTGGCGCCGGACACGCAGGTGAACATAGACGGCACAGGCGTCTCGGCTACGCCGACCTATACTGGGGACACGCAGGTGAACTTCGAGTACACCATCTCGCAATCGGCTAACACTGGGCCCCACAACCTGACAGTTACGACGGCGTTCGGCACGAGCAACGCCGTGACGTTCACTGTGGGCGATCCGACGCCGGCCATCTCCTCGGTTTCTCCCAGTACCTGGGACGCGGGCACGACGACCAGCTTCACGGTTTACGGCACTGGGTTTGGGACCAACCCAAGCCTGGCGATCAGTGGCTCGGGGATCACTTCGTACGCGATCACCGGCGGTTCGAATACGCAGGTGACGGGCCTTGTGACGGTGGATGCCAGCGCTCCGGCTGAGAACGTTACGATCACGATTACTTCGAACGGCTACAACGGGCAACCATTCGTGCCAGCCCAGTCCGGCCAGTCGCCACAGGGATCGATCTCGGCCCAGGTGTATCCGTTGACCGTCAGCCAGTCGCCGTCGTCGCTCAATCTTTCCACGGGAGACACGAACACGACGGTCACGGTCAGCGTGTCGCCGTCGAACATCGCGTTTACGCCAGCGTTCTCGTGGGGACTGCAGAGCAACCCAAACAGCGATTGCGACGCCAACCTCGGGTTCACGAACAACGGTGGAACCGGCTCGGTGGGTGAGACGGTCACCGCCGCACCGGCCGGCTGCAGCGGCATATTCAACGCCGTCGCTTACGTGGGCTCGAAGGGCAGCGGCACCTCGACGCAGGTCATCGTGCCGCCGCAGATCATGATTCAGACTGCGGTCGGCGAAGCCGGCGGGCAGACCGGCGCTGGGGACGCCTCCATACCATCATTGCTTCTCGTTGCCAAGAATAGGTTCGGCGACAATGGCTTCCCTGGGGGCGCAACCGCTACATGGCAGGCCGTTCTGGTACCCTCGCAGTTTTACGGGGCAAACGACACAACGCCCGACGGCGTCGAGCCAGAACTCGATTATGCTGCGCAGGTGTACAGTGGAACCACTGCGGTAACAGTGCCGGCGGGGTGTGAGGCGTACTGGTCGCCCACTGACACTCAATTCGCGGCGCTTCAACAGTACACGAGCTCCGCGCCGAGTGCTATCACCGACACCATGTGGTCGGCCGTCGGAGCGCCCGGCGTGTGGACGAATCAGTCGAAGCAGGCAGTAATCAAGACTTCGATAGCAAACAACGTGCGGTCTGGATACACGTCGGCGCCCGCGTTCGTGTTGTTCAGGCTAGCTCCATCCGGAGCAAGCTCAGCAGTAATAACCGTCCCGTAAGAGGAGATGTCAAAGTGCCTAAAAATGTTGCATGTCTTGGTGTTCTTGCGCTCCTTCAGTTCGCCAGTGCCGCCACAGGCTTCGGACAGTCGAGTGCGCCGCAGGGTGACCATTTTGCTTCCGTCGGAAGATTACTTAGCCAGTTGCGGTGGAACGACGAAGCGTCTCATGGCGGGTACCTTGCGAAGCGGGATGAGGTGATGCGGAGTCTCTGGCGGGAAATCGATGGCTTCGTGAGCGACTCGTTTCGACCTAGCGCCGCGACAACTGAACTGGTGAAGGCGAAACTGAACGCGCTGCTCGGCTATCAAGGGCGGCCCGGGGATACGCTACGAACCAACACCGCGTTCTTTGTGACTCTCCCCAAGGGTCGGTTCCTCGTTGTCGGTGTCGAGGTGCCTCGGGGCGGGCCCGCGATTGCCGAGGACGAGATTTCCTATCGTGCCTACAGGGACGATGGGCAGCAGTTCACCTTCGTCTCCGCCGTCGAGGACCTGCACAGCAGCGACGCGAGCAGCCCTTTCGCCTTAGGTATGTATACACTGTCTCTTGTCCCAGCGCCGGTGGTCGGCGAGTCCTGGTTCATTGCCCTCACGGAGATACCACCCCAATCGCCGCCGACCGTCGCGATGCGGCTGTATGCGTTTGACGGGGAAAACTTCCGGACCGTCTGGAGCCCAAAAGATTTCATGGCTGAAAGCGCGGACAAGGCGGTTGAAGTCAAGAACGGCGGCTTGATCGTGAACAGCCTGTTAGACCCGACGGGCCAAGCTGCGCACTCTCCAGTTGTCGTCGTCCATCGGCAATACGTTCTCACGGTCGAAGGACCGAAGAAAGTAGCCGAGTGGCAAACGAACCGGCAGTAAATGGGGAACTTGGCCGCTGCGATGCCGGCGTCGGCCGCATAGCGGTCAACGGCCGTCCACCCGCGGAGGTGGAGCAAGTGACAACTAAGCTGCACGATCTGATCGCCGCGCACATCGAGGGCGGTCTGACGGGAGCACACCTTTCAAGTCCGAGACCTCACGAAAGGAGTCGCCAGGCCGCTGGGTAGGATGTCTATGGACCGGCGGGACGCGTCGGGCACCAACACACCACTGGCTGACTTTGTCAAGCTGCGCGCGGAACGCCATTCAATGCTCTTCCTCCGGCGCCTTGCCCGGCAAGTCCGCCGGATTTTCCTGCACGCGCTCGCGGAACCGCGCCGATAAGGATGTCGCCGTCGATACCGCCGCATCGCCGAACCGGTCCCGCAGGCGGTCGATCGCAGGCAATGCGTTGCGCCATCGCCGGTCGCGGTCTTCGGTGATGAGGTTCGCCTGAACGCCCGGCGAATCGAAGCCCGAAAGATGCACGCCGATCAGCCGCACCGCCGCGCCGGGTTTCCAGTTCGCCCGGAACAGCCGCCGCGCGGCGTCCAGAATCTGATAGTCAAGCTGCGTCGCTTCTTCGAGGCTCGTCGCGCGCGTGATGGTCTTGAAACTCGACCATCGCAGCTTGATCTGCACCGTCCGCGCATGGAGCCCGTGCGCACGAAGCCGCCGCCCTGCCATCTCGGACAGGCGGGCCAGCGTCGCCTCCAGCGTCTGTTGATCCGCCGTGTCTTCGGTAAATGTATGCTCGTGGCTGATCGACTTGGGATCCTCGTGCGCTCCCACCGCTTCGTCGTACCAGCCGCCCGCGTCGAGCCCGTGCGCTTTCCCGGCCAGCGCCACGCCGACCTGTCCGAACCTCGTCTCGAGATACGCTTCGTCAAGCCGGGCCAGATCCCCCACGCGCCGCACGCCGGCCTGGTTCAGCCTCTCGGCCGTAACTTTTCCGACACCCGGAATACGCCTCACATCGAGTGGCGCCAGGAACGAAGCTTCACACCCTGGGAGCACGTAGAGCACGCCGTTCGGCTTCGCCTGGTCGGAGGCAACCTTGGCTACCATCCGCGCCGCCGCGATGCCGATCGAGCAGTTCAACCCGGTTTCCTTGCGCATGCCTTGGTGTAGTTTATGCGCCGCTTCGAGCGGCGGACCCAACAGCCGCGCCGTGCCCGTCATGTCGAGATACGCTTCGTCGATCGACGCCATCTCCACCAGCGGCGAAAACGCCTGGAGCAGCGCGTACACCCGGCGGGACATGTCGCGGTAGCGCTCCATGTGCCCGTCGACAAACGTTGCATGCGGACACAGGCGCGCCGCCGTACGCAAAGGCATCGCCGAGTGAACGCCATACTTGCGCGCCTCATACGACGCCGCGCCGACTACCCCGCGCTGATCCGGCCTTCCGCCGACGATCACTGCTTTTCCCTTCAGCGACGGATCGAACAGTTCTTCAACCGAGACGAAGAACGCGTCCATGTCGACGTGGAAATAAGTCTTCATGCGCGGCGGGCGGCGAGCACGCGCGGAATCCCGGCCAGATCCGGAATCAGCGCGACGTCCTCCCACCCCGAGCCTAACATCGCCTGCACCGGCCCAGCGGCCCGGAAGCCGAGTTCGAGCAGCAGCCATCCGCGCGGCCGCAGCACGGTGGCGGCGCCGGCGACGATTCTTTCGTAGCACTCCAGCCCAGTCGGCCCGGAAAACAGCGCCGCGGGCGGCTCGAAGTCGCGTACCTCGCGCTGCAGACTTTCGCGCTCCGACATCGCGACGTAGGGAGGATTCGATACGATCACGTCGATCGAATGCCGGGCGAACGGTTCGAGCAGATCGGCCTCGACAAAGGCCACGTCTGCCTCGA
Source organism: Acidobacteriota bacterium (assembly GCA_021788955.1). The sequence goes on along the minus strand of JAJYKC010000135.1, from coordinate 1,502 downwards.
GCCGCGCCGCATTCGCCCGCGCCACCGCCAGAGCTTTTGCCGAAATGTCGCTCGCCAGCGCACGGCAGCGAGTTTCGAGTGCGAGCGTCACCGCCAACGCCCCGGACCCCGTGCCTACGTCGAGCACTAACGCACCGGCTGCAATCCGCTCCAGGGCCGCCTCCACGACATGCTCGGTCTCCGGCCGCGGGATCAGCACATCTCGCGTCACGCGAAACGTCCGCCCGTAGAACTCCTGCCGTCCGGTGACGTACTGCGTCGGCATGCCGTTCAAGCGCTGATGCAGATAGCGGCCGTAGTGAATCCAGCCTGTCTCGGTGAGCGCTTCTTCCGGATGGGCGTAAAGATATTCGCGGCCGCGCCGGATGGCGTGCGCCAGAAGCACCTCGGCCGTCAGCCGCGCAGCGGGCACGCGCGCCTCCTCGAGCAGTGCGGCCCCTTGCAGCAGCGCAGTGTGAAGCGTCAAAGGCGGCGGGTCAGGCGGCTTGACCCTCGACGCCCTGCTGCTTCAGTTTCTCCGCCTGATAGTAAGTGGTGAGAGCGTCGATGATCGGGTAAAGGTGGCCCTCCATCACGAGGTCGAGCTGATGGAGAGTAAGTCCGATACGATGGTCCGTAACTCGGTTCTGCGGGAAGTTGTACGTGCGGATCTTTTCGCTGCGGTCGCCCGTGCCGACCATGCTGCGCCGCTCCGCGCCGATCTGCTCCAACTGCTTCTCCCGCTCGATCTCGTACAAACGGCTGCGCAGCACGCGCTCGGCCTTGGCGCGGTTTTTGATCTGCGACTTTTCGTCCTGGCAGGAAACAACCAGTCCTGTCGGCAGGTGCGTGATGCGTACCGCCGAGTAAGTGGTGTTCACGCTCTGCCCGCCGGGCCCGGACGAACAGAAAGTGTCGATGCGCAGGTCCTTCGGCTCGATCTTGATATCCACATCCTCGGCTTCCGGCAGCACCGCGACCGTGATCGCCGAGGTGTGCACGCGCCCCTGCTGCTCGGTCTCCGGCACGCGCTGCACGCGGTGAACGCCGCTTTCGTACTTCATCCGGCTGTACACCTTGTTCCCGCTCACCAGCGCGATCACTTCCTTCAACCCGCCGGCGCTCGAATCGCTCGCCGACGTGATTTCAATCCGCCAGTTCTGCGATTCCGCGTACCGGCTGTACATCCGGAACACTTCCGCGGCGAACAGCGTCGCTTCGTCGCCGCCCGTGCCCGCGCGGATTTCGAGCACGACGTTTTTCTCGTCGTTCGGGTCCTTCGGCAGCAGCAGGACTTTTAGCTCGGCCTCGATCTCCGTCAAGCGGGGCTCGAGCGCGGTCGACTCCTCGGCCGCCATCTCGCGCAGGCCCGGGTCGGGATCCTCAAGCAATCCCCGCGCCTGGTCCAGATCCGACTTCACCTGCTTGTACTCGCGATACTTCGCCACCACCGGATCGAGTTCGCTGTGCTGCTTCGCCACGCCGCGGTAGGCGGCCGGATCGTTGATTAGCTCCGGATCCGC
>JAJYKC010000134.1 GCA_021788955.1 Acidobacteriota bacterium | reverse complement strand
CCTCGCCGCCGCGGCGCGCTTCAACGGCTTCATTGCGGCGCTGCGCGAACGCGTGGCCGATGACGCGGCAAGGCCCGCGTGGAATGCGGATAGCTTCTTCGCCCGGTTCGCGCGGTAGGCGCGGCGCCGCCGTCTCGCCTACAATATCCTCATGCCCCGAGCCGCATTCGCGCTATTCGTCTGTCTATCGCTCGCCACCGCGCAGTCTCCCGTCTCCTACCGTGGATACGACTCCGCCGGCGGAGTCCAGGAGCACGAATGGGAAATGAAGTACCGCTCCCTCCCGAGTCCCGCCAACATGAAGGCGGACATGGAACGGCTCGCCGCCCATCCGCATAACGTCGGCTCGCCCTACGACAACGAGAACGCGCAGTGGATCCTGTCCCAGTTCAAGAGTTGGGGCCTCGACGCGCATATCGAGACCTTCGACGTCCTCTTCCCGACGCCGAAAGAGAGAAAACTCGAAATGTTGGCGCCAAGCCGGTTCGAGGCCCAGCTTGCCGAACCGCCTCTCTCCGCCGATCCCACCTCGAACCAAACCTCCGAGCAGCTCCCCACCTACAACGCCTACTCGGGCGACGGCGACGTCACCGCGCCGCTCGTCTACGTCAACCACGGCATCCCGGCCGACTACGAGGTTCTGGACCGTCTGGGCATTTCCGTCAAAGGCGCAATCGTCATCGCGCGCTACGGCGGCTCCTGGCGCGGCATCAAGCCGAAGGTGGCCTACGAACACGGCGCCATCGGCTGCATCATTTACTCCGATCCCCGCGACGACGGCTACACCGCGGGCAACGTCTTCCCCGAAGGCGCCTGGCGCCCGCCCTTCGGCGTCCAGCGCGGCAGCGTCGCTGACATGCCGCTCTATGCCGGCGACCCGCTCACCCCCGGTGTCGGCGCCACAAAAGACGCGAAACGCCTGCCCCTGAGTCAGTCTCCCGTGCTAATGAAGATTCCGGTGCTGCCTGTCTCCTATTCCGACGCGCGGCCTCTGCTTGCCGCACTCGGCGGCGAAGTCGTACCGCCCGAATGGCGCGGCGGGCTCGACATCACATACCACACCGGTCCCGGACCCGCCAAGGTGCATCTGGTGATGAAGTCGAACTGGGATCTTAAGCCCCTCCACGACGTGATCGCAACCATTCCGGGCGCCGAGCTTCCGGACCAGTGGGTCATCCGCGGCAACCATCATGACGCGTGGGTGAACGGCGCCGAAGACCCCGTCTCCGGTACGATCTCGCTCCTCGAAGAAGCGCGCTCCATGGCCGAACTCGTGAAGCAGGGTTGGCGCCCAAAGCGGACGATCGTCTTCACGGCGTGGGACGGCGAGGAGCCGGGACTGCTCGGTTCCACCGAGTGGGTCGAAACTCACGCGGAAGAGTTGAGCCAAAAAGCGGTGGCCTACATCAACAGCGACAGCAATGGCCGCGGATTTCTTCAAACCGGCGGGTCCCATTCCCTCGAAATGCTCGTCAACCAGGTCGCGCGCGACGTCGACGACCCGGAGACCCACATGAGCGTGTGGAAACGGCTCGAGCTGCATCGCATGGTCGAGCGCAAAGGCGCCACCCCGGTAGAGCCGGCAGCCGGCGATTTGCCCATTTCGGCCCTCGGCTCCGGCAGCGACTACACGCCGTTCCTCCAACACCTCGGCATCGCCAGCGTCGATCTCGGTTACGGCGGCGAAGACGGCGGCGGCATCTATCACTCCATCTACGACGACATCTACTGGTACGAGCACTTCTCCGACCGCGATTTCGTCTACGGCCGCGCCTTGGCTCAGACTGCCGGCACGCTCGTCATGCGTCTGGCCGACGCAGCCGTGCCTGGATTCGAATTCAATGCGCAGGCACGCACCTTCGCCACGTATCTCGATCAGTTGAAGACCCTGTGGAAGAACACGCGGGATCAGATCGAAGAGAAAGATCGTCTGATCGACGCCGGAGCCTATAAGGCGGCAGCGGATCCCCGAAAGCCGTTCGTCGCTCCGGTTAAAGAGGCGATGCCTCCCTTCCTGGACTTCTCGCCGCTCGAAAACGCCGTCGATCATCTCAAGCGCGCGGCCGCGGCCTATGAGCGGGCATATGCGGCGAATCCATCCATGTCCTCCGCGCTCGCCGGCAAGGTCTATCTCACCGAGCGCATGCTTCTGGATACCAAGGGACTCCCCCGCCGGCCGTGGTTCGAGCACATGATCTACGCGCCGGGCTTATATACCGGATACGGAGTGAAAACTCTCCCCGCGGTCCGCGAGGCGATCGATCAGAAAGAATGGACAGAAGTGGGGCCGCAGATCTCGCGCACCGCCGCGGCCATCGAGCGCGAGGCGCAGTTACTCGATTCGATGAGCGCCATGCTGCACTAAGCGCGGCTATTTCCCCCGCAGGCGCCGCGTGTACTCGGCCTGCTGCCGCGCTTGAATTTCAACCGATTTCGCTTGCTCGGCGGCTGCTTCTTTGTCTTCACCCAACGCATGCAACGCGCGTCCGAGAGTGAAGTGCGCCTGCGCATAATCCGGATCGAGGGCAATCGCCTTCCGAAGCGGCGCCACGGCCTTCTCCGGATGCTTGAGCTTCAGCTCCGCTTTCCCCAGCCCGAACAGCGCTTCCTTGTATCGCGGATTTGTCTTCAACGCCGCCTCGTAATGCGGCGCCGCTCCCGCTGCGTCTCCCCGGCGCAGAAGGATGTCACCCAGCAGGCAATTCGCCACCGTGTCGGACGGAAATCGCCGCAGCTCCTCGCGAAATTCGTACTCGGCGGGTTCGACGCGGTCCTGCTTCCAGTAAAGAAGAGCGAGACCCATGTGGACGCCGGGGAAATCAGGATTCGCCTTCTCAGCCGCCTGGTACTCTTGAATCGCCTCGTCCGTATGGAAGCCCTTATCGTAAGCGGTGCCCATCATCACATGAGCTTCAGCCGAGTCCGGCGCCACGCGCTCGAGTTGTTCGAACACCTGCGCCAGGCCCTTCGAGTTGCCCGTGTATAAGTAGGCCTTGCCAAGCACGTAAAGCGTCCCGGTATCGCCGGGCTTTACCATCACCGCGCGTTCCAGATACGATGCGGCCAGTGAATAACGGTCCAGCGCGAATAGCGTCAGGCCGCTCAGGTTGAGTAACTGGAAATCCGTGCTGGCTGGCCCGGTTAGCTTGTCGAGCAGCGGCCAGGCCTCGGCATACCGCTGCGCCTTGAAGCAGGCGAGCGCAAGGTTGCGCTGGATGCGGGCGTCCCGCGGCTGTAGCGTCAACGCCCGGCGGTAGAGGGCGATAGCCTCGTCCGGTTTCCCAAGGCGGTTTTCGGCCAGCGCCAGGCCCGTCATCGCGTCGACATTGTCCGGCGCAAGCCCGAGTGCGCGCCGGAAACCGGACTCTGCCGCGGTGTTGTTGCCCTTCTCCAGCGCCTTCCCGGCCTCCGCGATCAACGTTCGCACGTCTACCCCGGCAGCCACCACTAAACTGGCCGCAATGAGTAGCGCAAGTCCGGACCGGCGCGGCATCCCGGCTCTCATTCTAGCCGCGCCGCGGAATCAGAAGTACAACTTGAGGCCAAGCTGGATATTGCGCGGGCCGCGGTCGTTGTTCAACCGGCCGAAGGTCCCGCTGTCGACGTTCGTGTCGAGCGACGTGAACGAAACGTGGTTGAACGCGTTGAAGAACTCCCCGCGGAATTGCAGGCTGAAGCGCTCTGTCAGCGCAATGTTCTTAATCGCGGCAATGTCCCAGTTATCGAGCCCCGGGCCGTACATCAGGCCGCGGCCTGCCGTGCCGAAATGGCCGATCGCATCGGCAAACGCCTTGGTGTTGAAGTACTCGGCGACGGTCCCCGGTCCGCTAAGCGACGCCCCGGAAACCAAGTCGGCGCGCGGCGCAACCGGGCTGGGGTCAATACCAATGCCTCCGGGGAACACTCCGGGGGTCCCGGCTTTATAGTCGAATGAATTGAAGGGATCGTTGAACTGACGGACCACCTGCGGGAAGCCCGCCTGGAACGTGGTGATGCCGGAGATCTCCCACCCGCCCAACACCTTGCCCGTGAAACCCTGCTTACTCTGGAAGAACGGCAGATCGTAAACGAAATTTGCGACCACGACCTGCGGGACGTTGAAAGTCGCCGGGCCGCGGTCAAGCGCAAAGTTGTAAGAATCGTAGTTCGCCGTGGACCGGTCGGTCGCGTTGTCGGTCAAGTCTTTCGACCACGTGTAGGCGATGCCGAAGTTCAAACCCGTCGCGACGCGCCGCGTCAACGAAACTTGCAGCGAGTTATACGTGTTGTTAAACAGGCTGGCGACGTCGTTAATGTTGGAGTAACCAAGATACGGCCGCAACTGGTTCACGTTGGCCGCCGGATTTGCCTCGCGCAGGCCGAGCGGGGCCTGATTCTCGTCGAGCAGGCCGAGCAGGTGCGTACCCTTGCCGCCCACGTAGGCAACTTCAAGCCGCGTGTCCGGCGCGATCTCCTGCTGCACCGAGAAGTTCCAGTTCTGGTAGTAAGGCACGTGGAACGAGCCCTGCCCGGTGGCGTGCAACCCCACCGGACCAAGCCGCGTGAATGCAGTGCCCGAGCTCGGGTTGTCGAAGGCCGTGTTCAACACCAGCACGCTTTGCAGCAGCGGCGGATCCGCGAATGCGTTCTGCTCCCAGATCCCGTTCAGCGGCCGGTCGTAGAAAATACCGTAGCCGGTGCGTATCGAAGTCTTGCCCTTGCCGAACGGGTCCCACGCCAGACCGACCCGCGGAGCGACATTGTTCGTGTCATTCAGGTTCACCGTATTGCCGTAAGGCGAGCACGTCACCGGAGCGATCTTCTGAGCCCCCGCGCAGCCGCTCGACGGAAAGATAATTCCGTTGACGTAATTGGCCGGAATCACCCCCTGCCCGGCCGCGAAGTTCCCGCTGGAGGTAAGCACCGGCGCAGCGCCCGCCTTGAAAGCCGCGGGGTCGAAATTGTTCAGAACCAGATTCGCATCGTGCGGGCTCGGCATATACGTGTAGCGGGCGCCAAGATTGATGGTGAGGTTGGAACGTACCTTCCAGTCGTCCTGAATATAGGCTTCCACGTCGGCGTAGCGCAGGTCGGGTGTGATGTCCCGGCTCGACTGCGAGAACTGCGCCGCATTTCCCAGAAGGAAGTTCGCAAATGCCGGGTTCCCGTAGCCGGTGCGGAAAATGAACGAACCGTTGGTCGGGTTGTCGGCATTTTCCGTCTTTCGCATGAACTGCGAGCTGATGCCGGCGCGGATCGAGTGGTTGCCCCGCGTAATCGAGAAGTTGTCGTAGAATTCCTTGTCGATGTTTCGCTCGTGATACGGCGCCGAGGGAATAGCCACTCCGGTCAGCCCGACAATGGAGAGGCCCGGCACGCGGCCGTAAGGGTCCGTATAAGGGAAGTTATTCGTTAGCGCGCCGGTAAACGACGGGGAATCCAAAATGCCCGTCAACTCGCTGTTAATTGCTCCCCACGAATAGTTGAACCCGGCCTCGTTCACGATTGACGGAGAAAGTATCGCGGTCACGTGGGCAACGAAGTTCTTGCCCGGTGCATCCGTGGCCGTGGAAGAGATTCCCGGAAGCGGCTCACCGGCGAACAGTCCGCCGGGTTCGGTAGTCGGCACGGTGTCCTGCATGTAGCGGACGAAAACCTGCACGCGGTCCGTAATCTTCTGGTCCAGCCGCTCCATGTCCTGCCGGTAATTGTTCAGCGCGTTCACCGGATTGATGAATTCATTCGTGCCGGGAGGACCGTTGGCGGAAAACTTCGAATAGACGTTCTTGATGTAGGCCTGCGCGTTCTTGCTGAAGCACGACGGACTGATCTGCGACGTGTTCGCCGCGCCGTTCGTCGTGATGCAACCCGCCGGCGCGGAAGCGGGGTTCAACTGCCCCGTGAAAGTGCCCGAAAGCTGCGCCGGCGTCGGAAGCAGAGCGATATAGGTGGAGGGAAGGCTCGTCTCCCGCCACTCCTCGGAAACGAAGAAAAAGGTCTTCGACTTGTCGGTGTTGTAGTGGCCCGGAATGAACACCGGACCGCCGAACGTGAAGCCGAAGTTGTTATACCGCAGCGGAGGCCGCGCCCGCCCGGCCGAGTTGGCGAAGAATTCGTTCGCATTAAAAATATCGTTCCGGACGAACTCGTAAGCGTCCCCGTGAAAATCGCTGGTGCCGGACTTGGTGACCACCTGCACCTGCCCGCCGCCGCTCCGGCCGTACTGCGCGTCATACGTGCTCCGCTGCAGCGTGAATTCGTCCATCGCGTCCACGCTCGGAACATTCAGAAGCGTGAGGTTGGAGCCGCTATCGTTGATGTCCGCCCCATCCACCATCCAGTTGTTCGCGCCGCCGCGCGCCCCGTTCACCGAAATCGAGTCTGTGTTGGAAATCCCGAATCCCACGATCGCGGGCAGGGAAGACACAACGCCGGGCTGCAGCGTCACCAGTTGCTCGAAGTTCCGGTTGTTCAACTCCAGTTCGCGAACCTGGGTTCCCGTAATCGTCGAGGATTGCGCCGCGTTCGTCAACTGCACCGGCGTCGTCTCGGTCGCCACCGTCACGGATTGGCTGATTTCGCCCGTCGCGAGCGACGCGTTCACCGTCCGGTTCTGGCCGACATCGAGGACAACGTCCGTGGCGATGAAACTCTTGAATCCCGCCTTGCTGACCGTGACCGTATACGTTCCCTGAGGCAGCAGGGGCACATCGTAATCGCCGGTCGTATTTGTGGTCACGCTTCGTACATCGACGTTCGTGGCCTGATTGTGGACCGTCACCGTCGCGCCAGGCACC
>JAJYKC010000133.1 GCA_021788955.1 Acidobacteriota bacterium | reverse complement strand
CGTCTGAACCATATCGTTCGACAAGAAAAGAACGTCCGGCGAGGCATGAGGAATCGGTCGATGCGAACCCAGTGCACCATCGCCTCGAAAGGTGACGTCGTGACAGCACACGTCGCCGGCTTGCTCAGCCCCCCTCACACAAAGCCGCACCTCCGGCGCTACGTGATACTTCGTCGTTACGTATTCCCCAAAATAGGCTTCCCTCGCAGGTGCCCGGAAGCCGGACAAAGACGCCGTCGCCGCTGCTCGCTGGATTTCCACGTCGGTCCCCCACGCTCCACCTGCGGCGAAGCCGACGCCAGGGCCGCCGTTCAGGGCTGCGAGCGAGCGGGCAGTTGGGCGGAGAGCCGCTGCTGCCAGTTCGTGAGGTTGGAAAGAATAATCTTCAGACGCTCGGAATCGGGCAAAGGGTCGCCGCCAACGAGGTGCATATTCAAGAAACTAAACACAACCGAGTCGTGGACGTGCAACACCCCAGTCTGCTCAGCGCCGTCGCGCGCCGATCTCTTCGCCGAATCGCGATGCCCGTCCAGCGTATAGAGAAGGTCCGCGCGGGCAGCGCCGTTCTTAAGGGCCTCGGCGAGCACGGGAATGTACCACGTGATTTCCCGCGCCACCACGGCTCTGGTCTCCTCAACCCGCGCGATCATCCGCGGGTCGCCGATGTTCACGCCGTCGGCGAACAAGGCGGCCACCACCGAGCCCGCGCACTGGTACGCGTCGAGAGGTGCCAGGGCACCCCCAACCCGATACTCGGATGTGCCCCCGGGTTGAATCGCCGTCGTCAGATCCTTCCTGATGTGAAGCAGCGGGTCATCCCAGTGCCGGACCCTGTTCGCCCGCCCGGTCCCGGACCGCGGGGAGCAGACCGATTCGACCACAAGCCCGGTCACGGGAACGTCTGACACATCGGTCACCTTGATCACGACGGTTTCCCACTTATCGCCCTGCTGCACCGTGGAACTGCTCACCGAAAGGCGCCCCTGCGCCCACGCCGTCACCCAGACGGCGGAAATGGTAGCTGCGAACATTGGCAATTTTCTCATCGTCTTGCTCCACGCTCGCTAACAGTTGGCAAGTTGGTCGACGTAGTTGGGATAGTCGTCGTAGTCAATCACCTGGTTGGAGGCGTTGTTCGGGCAGCGATCGCTGCACTGGCAGTTATACGCGTACCCTGAAATGTACGGAACCTGCAGATCCCATACCAATGACACACCTGGATTCTCAAGAATCGAGTTGGGGATGAAGTTGGACTGCTGCGTATATTGTGCCAGGTAGGTGCACTGACAGTTGTACCAGTTACCCGCGCACAGAGCTGGCACAAGCACACCCGTTTCGATCGAAACGTAAGTGACGGTCGGTGGGCTCGTTGTGCTATCACTCACGTTATAGCCGACATTAAAGTGCTGCGTGCCCTCGCACACCGAATCGCTGCTCACCAAGTTCGTGACCTGGGAAACGGCTTGGTTCGGGTTGAGACACTGTGCCTCCTTATACACAACTCCTTTTGTCTCCGCCAGCCCCGCACTCACAGCCCGCCTCCTACATCAGCCCCTTACTCAACCCTCCATCCACCGCCACACTCACCCCATTGATATACCCCGCCCGCTCCGACACCAGAAACGCCGCCGCATCCGCGAACTCCTCCACCCTTCCCAGCCGCCCTTGCGGTATCTGCGCCGTCCACCGCCGCTCGATCTCCTCCTCGCTCACTCCCTCCGCCGCCGCCAACCGCGCCCGCAATCCCTCCAGCCGCGCCGTCGCCGTATACCCCGGACAAATGTTGTTCACCAGCACGCCGTACGGCCCATATTCATTCGCCAGCGTCTTCACCAACCCCACTACCGCCGCCCGCACCGAGTTCGACAAAATCAACCCGTCAATCGGCTGCTTCACCGCCACCGACGTAATCGCCAGAAACCGCCCCCACCCCCGCTCCCTCATCCCGGGCAGCGTCTCCCGCGCCAGGTGAATCGTGCTCATCAAATTCAGATCCACCCCAGCCCGCCAGTCCTCCACCGTCGTCTCCGCGAATTTCTTCGACGGCGGCCCGCCCGCGTTCGCCACGCACATATCGATCGCCCCAAACCGCTCCCGCACCTGCGCCGCCAGCCTCGCCACCTGCCCCGCGTCGGTAACATCGGCCCGCGCCGCCATCACCTCACCGCCCGACTCACCCGCAATCTCCCGCGCCGCTTCCTCCACCGCCTCACTCCGCGCGCAGATCGCCACCCGCGCGCCCTCCAGCGCCAACTTCAGCGCCACCGCCTTCCCTAACCCATGGCTCGCCGCCGCCACCAGCGCCACGCGCCCGTGAATCCCCAGGTCCATTTCTAACCACCCGACTTACTTTTGACGCAGATAGAAATCCTGCCCCGTCAGCCAGTCCTGCCGCGGCGGCGTGAAAATATCGATCCCCTCGAAATCCGTCAAAGCCACCGCCTTGTGCGGCACGTTCGAAGGAATGTGCAGCACCTCGCCGGCCTTCAGTAACACCTTCTGCCCCTCGAGCTCAAACTCCAGTTCCCCCGAAAAACACATGCTGATCTGCTCGTTCTCGTGATGGTGCAGCGGCACCACGCCGCCCTTCTTAATAAGAAGCTGCGCCACCATCGTCCGGTCCCCGGTAATCAACCGCCGCGACAAAGTGTCGTTCACCTGCTCCAGCGGAATCGCATCCCAGCTATATAGCTTCATCTTGTATCTCTCCTCCTCTTACACTTCGTTGCGCCGGAACCGCTCGGCCAGACGATCCGCCGAACGCACCGTAAGCGCCATCATCGTCAGCGTCGGGTTCTGGCACGCCGACGAAACAAACCCCGCCCCGTCCATCACGAACAGGTTCTTCACATCGTGCGTCTGCATCCACGCATCCAGCACGGACTTCTTCGCGTCCGTCCCCATCCGCGCCACGCCCAACTCATGAATCGCCATCCCCGGCATCTCCACCTTCGCCTGCAGCCGGATGCTCTTCGCCCCCGCCGCTTCGAGCATCTCCGCCGCGCACGCCGCCGCGTCCTCCATCATCGCCTTCGCGTTCCCGTCGTGCGTCATGCTGATCCGCAGCGCCGGTATGCCCCACGCATCCCGCAAATTCGGATCGATCTCCACGAAATTCTCCCACCGCGCCAGCGACTCGCCAAACGCCCCCATGTCCACCGTATCGATCCCCGCCTTCACCGCCGCCTTGTATTCCGGCCCGAACCCCGGCGCGTTGTAATGGAACCCCGCGCCGCTCCCTCCCTGATACCCATACCCGCGAATAAACCGCGGATGCCTCGGCCCTCCCATCACGTTCCGGAACCGGATGACATAAATCCCGTTCGGCCGGTGCGCCTCGTTCATGCTCGGCTTCCCGTTCACGCCCTCGAACTGCCCGCTCGCCCCGCCGCCCACGCAATGGTCCATCAAATAACGGCCCAGATGCCCGCTCGAATTGGCCAGCCCCTTCGGATACATCCTCGTCGAAGAGTTCAGCAGAATCCGCGCCGACTCCATCGACTGCGCGCACAGCACCACCGCCCGCGCCTTCACCTCCACCGCCTTCCTCGTCATCCGGTCGATGTAAGTCACTCCCGTCGCCCGGTTCCCCCCGTTGTCCATCGTCACGTGACTCACCACCGCGTTCGGAATCAGGTCGCAGTGCCCGCTCTTCACCGCATCCGCCACCGTCGTATAAGGACTCGAAAAGTACGAGTAAGTCGAACAGCCCCGCTCGCACGGACCGCAGTAATGGCACGCCGCCCGCCCGTTGTGCGCCTGCGTCACGATCGCCGTCCGCCCGATCGTCACCGTCCGCCCCAGCTTCGCCGCCCGCTCCCGCACCAGCAGCTCCCCGCACGTCATCTTCATCGGCGGCAGGAAATGGCTGTCCGGCAGCGTCGGGTTATGCTCCACCGCCCCGCTGATCCCCACATACTGCTCGACAATGTCGTAGTAAGGCTCGACGTCTTTGTAACTAACGGGCCAGTCTTCGCCGTACCCATCGTGCGAAGCCGCCTTGAAATCCAGGTCGCTGTAGCGGTAGCTCTGCCGCCCCCACACCATCGTCCGCCCGCCCACCACCCGCAGCCTCTGCCAGGTGAACGGCTTCCCTTCCGGCGTGCTGTACGGATTGTCGAAATCGTCGACAAACCAGTCGTAGTTATACTCCATGCACGCGTAACATTGCTTCTGCACCGGCCGCCGCCGCGCCACCTCCGGCGATAAGTTCCGGTACTTCAAAGCGAACTCCGGTAAGTGCTCGGTAAATTCCCGCGGACTTACTTTTCGCCCCGCATCGAGCAGCGCCACTTTCACGCCCGCTTCCGCCAGCCGCTTCGCCGCCCATCCGCCCGTCGCCCCGCTGCCCACCACAATCGCGTCGTACATCGCCTGCGCCATTTTTTACTCCCCCTGCCCCGGCTCCGTCGGACACCCCATCATCGGACCGTGAATTACCTGCCCGTCCCACCCCAGCGACTTCATCCCCACCTCCGACGAGTAAAACGCCTCCGTAATCCAGCCCTTCAAATGCTCGAAGTGCGAATGCCCGTCCCCGCCGCCGATCGTCTCGCCCGTCCACCCGCTCTCGCCCATCGGATACGCGATCAACTCGAGTAACTCCCGCCGCGAATCCAGCTTCAGCTCCACAAACGCCGCTCCATACCGGCTGAAACTCTCCCCGTCGATATACGACAGACTCTGCACAAACGCCTTCTGCCTCTCCGGAGTCTCCGCCGCCAGCAATAAATCGATGAACCGGTCCACCAGCGCCGCCTTCGCCCCCGGCGTGTCGGTCTCCGGAATAATCGCATCCGCCAGCACGGCCAGCGTCGCATCCTGGTGCGCATCGAGAAACACCGGCTTCCAGTCCGCCGCCGCCAGGTCCGGTGCCGTCCAGTTCGGATGCTCCCGGCTGTCCGCCGTCTGCCCCGGCATCGCCTTCTGCCCCTCCGCCGTGGGCGCCAGCACCGCCGCCCCGCCAATCACCGCCGACCGAAACCAATCCCGCCGATTCACATCCCCGCTCATCCCGCCCCTCCTCGAATCCCAAATACTATCACCGCTTCACCACTACTCCCCATAGAGCGTTGCCGCCGTCCCCCACAAATACGCCTTGGCCATATCGAGCGCCCGCGCCTCCGTCACCTCCCGCCGCACCACCATCCGCGCCAACGCCGCCGCCAACGCCTCCCGCGCGCTGGTCACCGCCAACCAGTCGCTCTCCTCCGCCCCCAGCGCCGCGTTATAAGGAAAACAATCCGACCCGAAAACGATTTTCTCCGGATACACCTCCAGCCACTGCTCCAGCACCCGCGAAAACGCCGCCGGATAGAGCAGCAACTGCATCAGCGACGAATCCACATACACGTTCTTCCGCGCCGCCAGCCAGATCGCCTCCTTCTCATACGGATACCCCCCGTGCAGCAGCACAAACTTCGTCGCCTCATACCGCGGGTCCCGCAGCACATTTTCCAGGTTCAGCACATTCGCCCACGCAATATTCGAAAAATCCCCAATCCCCGACGCCGTGTGAATATGCACCGCCAGCTTCAGCCGCCCCGCCAACTCAACCAGCCGCCGGAACACGTAATCCTGAAACACCGTGTACTCCCGCGTCGAAGGCACGCCCCCGAACCGGTACTTGTCATACACCCGCTGCGCCTCCGCCTCCGCCGGATCCCCAAACCGCAGCGAACGGAAATACGCCGCCTCGAACTTAATCGCAATCGCCCCCTTGGTCTTCTCTTGCTCCACCGTCTTCGTCACAAAGTCCACATACTGTGCAAGCGTCGAAGGCAGCGCCGTCATCCCCGCCGCCTGCATCTCCCGCTTCAGCTTCTTCTCCTGCATCGGGATGTAAACTTCTTCGTCCGGATTCCGCGCCCGCATCGCCGAGTTATCGAACGGAAACAGAAACGAATCCACAAACGGCACCCACCGAAACCGCTTCGGATCCAGGTAACCCGGCATCGCCACCCGATTGGCCGCCGCCTCCCGCACGCCCAGCTTGTCCAATATCCCGTCGAAATACAGCGGCCCCGCCGTCCGCAGGATTTTCTTCTTCGCCGCCAGCCACGCCGCGTGCTCCGGGTTCAGGTCATCGTACGGAAAATCGAACAGCGCCTTCGCCGCAACAATCAATTCCGGATTGTCGTCCCTTGTCCGCAGCGCCGCCGACGCCCCCGGCGGCAGCGCCATCGCGTCCACATCCGGATCGTCCGCATACCCCGGGTGCCCATGATCGTCGAAAATCGGCATTTTCGCGATCTCCGGCAGTAGCCGGTCGTATTCCAGTTTCACCTTCGCCGGATCCGCCAGCGGAATCGCCTGCGCCCCCGCCATCCCGCACATCGCCGCTGCCAACAATAAGGTCCGCATAAGCTTCGCCCAGCATATCGCGCACGTCCGCGTTCGACATCTCCCACCCGCCCTGCATACTCTGAATAGGTATCCGGAAGGCCCGCGCCCATGAGCTTCACTCCAGGCCAACAAGTCGGCGACTACGAAATCCTCGGCCCGCTCGGCGCCGGCGGCATGGGCCGCGTCTACCGCGTCAAACACCTCATCAGCCAGCGCTCCGAAGCCCTCAAGGTCCTCCTCCACGACGTCGAAAACGACCAGAACCTCTGTGACCGCTTTGTCCGCGAAATCCAGGTCCAGGCCCGCCTCAACCACCCCGGCATCGCCAGCCTCCACACCGCCTTCCGCCTCGACAACCGCCTGCTCATGGTCATGGAACTCGTCGAAGGCGAGAGCCTCCGCCACCGCATGCGCAACCCCAGCGTCGCACTC
>JAJYKC010000132.1 GCA_021788955.1 Acidobacteriota bacterium | reverse complement strand
TTCCGATCTAAGCTCGTACCGGGAATAACTACCGGGCCGCCGAAGTCGCCGCCGGGATAGTAATAGTAGTCATACGGCTTGGCGATGCCGGAGGCCTTGAGCAAAGAATCTTCGGCGTTGAAGTTGGCGTTGCGGGTGTAGAGGTAGGCGTCGCCGTGGAACTGCGCCGTGCCGCTCTTGCCGATGAACTGCATCGTCACCGGGCCCTTGGCGAAGGAGGCGTCGAAGGCGGTGGTGAGGATGGTGGCTTCGGCGATCTGATTCTGGTTGACGTTCGAGGTCTGGGTGCCCTGGTTGCCGGGGTCGAGCAAGTTCGCGCCGTCCATGGTCATGGTCATGCCGCCGTTGGGCTGGGTGCCGTTGGCGGAGAAGGCGCCGATCGGGCCCGAGTTACTTTGGGTCGTAAGACTGGAGAACATGGTCTGGCCGAGGCCGGTAGCCATGGCCATGCCGGGCATGATCTTGATGAGCTCGGCGGCGTCGCGGCCCTGGATGGCGAGTTCGTTGATCATGTGCTCATTGAGCGTCTGGCTGGTTTGACCGGTGTCGGTGGGGACGGAGACTTCGCCGGCGGAGACTACCTCGACGGTCTGCTTGGCGCTGGCGACTTCGAGCTTGATGTTAGGCAGCGTGAGGCTGGCGGCCTGCGTGAAGGCGATGTCTCTCTCTTCCCAGATATTGAAGCCGGGCGCGCTGACACTGACCGTGTAAGTACCGGGCTGGACGGCCGAGAAGTTAAAGAAGCCGGAGGAGTTTGACACCGACTGGCGGGTGGCGTTGGTGGCCTGGTCCTTGAGGACGATGGTGGCGTTGGGGACAACGGCGCCGGTGCTATCGGCGACGGTGCCGCTCAATTGCCCGGACCGGACCTGCGCTTGCAGGGAAGCCGGAACCAACAGCAGCAGAACGAAGAGCTAAGCCGTGAGGGCGGCGGTGACGCAGGTACCGAAGCGAGCAAACACCGACCAAGCCTCCGACGTAGCAGATCTTAACATGGACCTCTCCTACCCAAGTTTTCGAAATAGAACCCCGCGCAAAACCGTAAGCGCCGAGCGTAGCCCCTAACAGGGGCTCATCTATTGACCCAAAGGTGCGGTCGACACAAGGTACGACAGCACACTTACGACAAAGCAGTATTGGAATGAGGATAAATCAGGGTTCATCAATTGTCAATGCTGTATTCACCTTTTTTTGGTGTTCACGTGTTCATTGTGGACGGCGGGAAGAGTGGCGGATAGGCGTGGATGTGAATAACTGTCTGTAAGTGACGCGTGGGCATTGAGTTAACGTTACCAAACGGAAGGCGGACCGCGATGTGTCCGGAGCGCGGGCCGGGCACGTCGCGGTGCGGCTTGCACGCAAGGGACGGGGTAACGATGTAAACGGTGGAATGTGTGTGGTAAGTAACTTGGCGCCGAGGCAGTTGACGGGGCGAGGCGGAGGTGAAAGGGCGGGACGAAGGCGCCGCGGCTAGACCTCGACCAGGTTTAGGCCGGAGATTTTCCGGAAGTGGCGTTCGCTGCGGGTCGCGACTGCGTTGCCGCGCTCCAGCGCGCAGGATCGGTCGAAAGCTATGCTCGGGCGTCCGGTGGGGGCTGGGCGACGGGAAGACGGACGCTCCGTTGCCGTCGCGGCTCGGTGACACATTCAGCGCGCCAGCGGCGGATGACCACGCTGGAATCCAGGATTACTCCCAGGATGATGGGATCCATGGTTCGCTGCGGCGAGCGATGCACTCGGATAGCAGGCGGCCTTTGGGAATGGGAGAACGGATGATCGCGACTGGGCGATTGTCCTGCTCGACCGCGACTTCTGCGCCCTCCCGGGACCGTCGGTTGCATCGCGCACAACGCCGCCGCGCGGCTTGCGCCGCTCACGGCGCTGTGGGGCGGGGACGTTGACGGGTCGAATTGGGCGCGCCCCGCGCTGTGCGCTCAGAACGGCGGCTAAGACGATGGCGGAGTTGGGGCGGGGTGATCCGCGAACCAAGTGAGGACGCGGCGGCGGAATTCGAAGGGGGCGGCGGCGAATGCGCCGGTGTGGGAGGCTCCGGGGACGAGCCAGAGGGAGTTGCGGGGGTTGGCGCGTTCGAGGCGGACGGAGTTGGAGGGTGGGGTCCGGCGGTCGTTGAGGCCGTGGATGAGCAGAATCGGTGTGGAGGCGCGAGCGATGTCGTGAAGAGGCGACACGGTTCGAAGGTCGAGGCCGTCGACCCAGTGGGCGTAGAGCATGGCGCCCTCGACCAAAACGCGGGCGAGGGGCCGGGGGACGCCGGCGAACCGGCTCATGCGATCCGCCCCGGCGTCGAGGAGGTTGGCGTAGGCGCATTCGGCGACGATGGCGGAGAAGACCGGCTGAACTGCCGCGGACTGGATGAGAATGGCCGCGCCGAGCGACTCGCCCAGCGCATAGAGCTCGCGGCAGCCCTGGTGTTTCATCCAGGTTGCCCAGTCCAGGACGTCGTACTTCTCGAGGAGGCCGTAGGTTACGAACTCGCCTCCGCTGGCTCCGTGGGCGCGGCTGTCGGGGGTGAGGACGGAGTAGCCTGCGTCGAGGAAGATGGGTGCGAAGCCGGCGGCACCGGCGCGCGAATCGGCGATTCCATGCAGCACGAGGACGCAGTTGCCGTTCGATTGCCGCGGCTGGAACCACCAGGCCTTCAGCGTGGCTCCGTCGCGGGCGAGGAGGGTTACGTCGATCGAGTTCGGTGGCCGGGGGCCGAGTCTGCGCTGGACGTGCAAGGTGGCTCGACAGAAGAGCGCCGTTGCGATCACCGCAAACGCGGCGATGAACACGAGCAGGGTTGCGGCGAAGAGGGCGAGCCTGCGGTTCATGTGCTGTTGTAAGGTACGGTTTCGGGCGGCGGGCGGGTTCCATGGCGGTGTTCTGTAACCTTCAAGCGCGGAGACGGTAGTAAGCGGGTGGAGGAGTTGTGCTGGCGGATCTGAAAGATGCAGTGCGCCATCTGCGAAAGGCGCCCGGTTTCACGGCCACAGCGGTGATCACGCTGGCGCTGGGCATTGGAGCGACGACGGCGATTTTCACGCTGGTGGATCAGGTGATGCTGAGATCGCTGCCGGTGACCCGGCCCGAAGAATTGTGGAGAATCGGCGATAAAGACCGGTGTTGTAACTGGGGCGGGTACACGCAGGGCGACGACGGGGACTTTTCGTTGTTCTCGTGGGAGGCGTACAAGCATTTTCGAGCGGGTACGCCGGAGTTCCGCGATCTGGCCGCGCTGCAGGCCGGGAATGCTCCGCTGGGTGTGCGGAGGGCCGGTTCGGCGGCGCCGGTGGAGACAGCCAATGGCCAGTATGTTTCCGGGAATTTCTTCCGGACGTTTGGGGTGGGCCCGTGGATTGGCCGTTTGACGACCGATGCGGACGACCGCGTTGGGGCGCCGCTTGTCGCGGTGATGAGCTATCGCATCTGGCAGGAGAAATACGGGGGCGAGAGGTCCGTGGTGGGCTCGACTTTTCAGATGAACGATCATCCGTTCACCGCGATCGGCATTGCTCCGCCTGGATTCTATGGCGCGAAACTGGCCGGGTGGGGCATGCCGGATTTTTGGCTGCCGATTGCCTCGGAGGCGGTAATTGACGGAGCGGCGGCGCGGGTGAAAAATCCGCAGACGAACTTTCTGGACCTGATCGGAAGGGTACGAGCCGGCGTGAATCCGAAGATGCTCGAAGCAAAGCTGCGGGTGGAATTTCACGATTGGCTGGCGAGCCATGTCCAGGATATGCAGCCCGGCGAGAAACAACTGTGGGGGCAGCAGACACTGCATCTGGCGCCGGGCGGCGCGGGCGTGGCGGCATTGCGGGACGACTATGAGGAAGGACTGAAGCTGCTGCTGATTGCGGCAGCGTGCGTGCTGCTGGTGGCGTGCGCCAACCTGGCGAACCTGATGCTGGCGCGCGGATTGAAGGACCGGGCGCAAACATCGGTGCGCGTGGCCTTGGGGGCGCCGCGGAGCCGGCTGGTGCGGAAGGCGCTGGTGGAGTCAATGACGCTGGCGATGATTGGCGGAGTTTTGGGCATCGCCGTGGCGTATGCGGGAACGCGCTTGATGTTGTATCTGGCCTTCCATCTGAGCGGACCGGACAATCACGTGCCGATCGAGGCGACGCCCTCGTGGCCGGTGCTGGGGTTCACGCTGGGGATTTCGATCCTGACAGGCGTGGTGTTTGGGATTGCTCCGGCATGGATGACCTCGCAGGTGAGCCCGGTGGAAGCGCTGCGCGGGGCGAACCGTTCCGTGGGTGGAGGGCGGTCATGGACGCAGAAGGCGCTGGTAGTGGCGCAAGCAGCGATGAGCCTGGTTTTGTTGACGGCGGCGGCGCTGATGGCGCAGAGCCTGCGCAACCTGGAGCACCAGAACTTCGGCTTCAAAACCACGGACCGCTATGTCGCTTTTATCAATCCCACGCTGAGCGAGTATAAACCCGAGCAAATGGAATCCATGTTCCGCATCATCGACGACCGGTTGATGGAGATTCCCGGCGTAGGGAGGGTGTCGCCGGCGCTTTACGCGCCGATGACGGGCGATAGTTGGAACAACGGGGTCCGGATTGAGGGCAGGCCGGAACCGCCCGCACGCGCAGACACAAGCGCCGGCTTTGCGAGGGTGATGCCGGGCTTTTTTGAGACGATCGGCGCGGAGATTGTGCAGGGCCGGCCGTTTACCGAACAGGACACGGCGACGACACGCAATGTGGCGGTCGTCAACCAGGCGTTTGTGAAGAAGTTCTTCCCCGGCCAGGATCCGATCGGGCGGCACTTCGGGCCGGGCAAGATCCAGTTTTCCGGGTTGTATGAAATCGTAGGCGTGGTGAAGGACATCCGGTACATGACGTACGACTACAAAAAGGCGGTGGGCGCGATGTATTGGTTCCCGGAGACACAAACCGCGCACTATGACGACGCCAACTGGCAGACCGGGGAGCGCTATTCGCACTTTCTGTACAACATCGTGATCTGGGCGCGGGGTAACCCGCCGGGCATCGAAAAGCAGGTGCGGCAGGCGCTGGCGAGCCTGTACCCGGATCTGGTGGTGTACACGATTGAACCGTACAGACAGGTGGTGAGCGCCGATTTCCAGAATCAATCGATGATTGCGACGCTGACGATGCTGTTTGGGTTGCTCGGGCTGTTGTTGGCTGCGGTGGGGTTGTATGGAGTGATGGCGTACAACGTGGAACAGCGGACGGGCGAGATTGGAGTGCGGATGGCGTTGGGCGCGGACCGTGGGCGCGTGGCCGGGATGGCGCCGCGCAGCTCGTTTTTGCAGGTTGGGGTGGGGATTGGCATCGGCGTTCCCTCGGCTCTGGCGGCGGGAAAGCTGATGACCAACCAGTTGTTCGGGGTCGAACCGGGGAACCCGGCTCTGCTTCTGTTCGCGGCTCTGGTGCTGGGCCTGGCGGGGCTGGTTGCCTCGATTGTGCCGGCGTGGCGCGCGGCGGCGGTGGACCCGATGGTGGCTTTGCGGAACGAGTAGAAACAGAAACTCATCTGAGTTGTTGGGCGGGCGAGGGCGGTTGGTCCGGTCAGGGGCCGCCACAAGGCGAGGCGAACCGCCGTGTTGTCTGGCTCCATTCCTGGCTTTGTGAGCACGAAGTGCTGTTCGGTGTTGTATGCGGAGTAAGTGAGTAACGAGCGGCCGAAATCGGCTCAGAGGTGAAGGGCGGGACGAGGGCGCTGTGGCGGGGATCGCCGGGGAGGGGACGGTAAGGGGAGAATCGGCGACTAAAGCCGGATCACGATGAGACCGGGGATTTTCCGAAAGTGACGTTGATTGCGGGTCGCCACTGCATATCGACGCTCCAGCGCACAAGCTCCGATCAATAGATCATCGAAGGGAATGGTTGTTCCTCTGGCTGCCGACTCGCCACTGAGCATACCGACCAGCTCCGCGGTGGTGTCCGTGATCGGGTAGACGGGTACGGCTGCCTTCAGATCATCGAGGAATGCGCGGCGGCGCGCGCGCCGCTCTTCGGTGTTGGCCCTGTAAATCCCGTGGGCCAGTTCAGCGACAGCTATGGAGGACAGAGCGGCTTCGTGTTCGCCGATGGTCTTGTCGATTTGCTTCAGGAACGCAGCGACATTAAGATGCTGCCGTTCGGCCTCGATGACGACGCTGGAATCGAGGATTACTCCCAGGATGGTGGGTTCCATGGCTGGCTGCGGCTGGCGATGCCCTCCTCGACATCCTTCATGAAGCCCTCGTCGAGTGTAACCGTGGAACCCCGCGCTTCGGCCAGGGCGATGCACTCGGACAGCAGCCGGCCTTGGGGGATAGGCGGGCGGATGATCGCAACCGGGCGATGGTCCTGCTCGACCACGACTTCGGCGCCCGCCCGGACCTTGGCCAGCACGGCGTGGGTGTCGCGGGCGAGTTCGGCCTCCGTAATGCGAATCGTCGCCATCGCTTCGATCATAGCGTTTGTCCCTCCTCGTTGTCCGCCTGTTGGGCCGAGTGGCTCCGGCGGCTAAGAACGGGGCCGAAGGGAGTTGGCCAAGAAGTTCCCGGCGAGTCCCAACGCTTCCACCTTACCTTTCGGCGGCCCGCCTTTACTTCGACATGAGCAGGAGCAGGCCGATGATAGTGGGTATGACGACGAAGATGAAGACGACGACAAGGACGGGAGTGACGATTTTCACCAGGCTGTAGGGGCGATCGCCCTTTACTTCGCCGGTGGAGGCGTTGACCACGACCTGGTAGATCCTGTTCCGGAAGCGGTAGGCGCCGATCCAGACGGGCAGGAGGAGGTGGCGGAATTGCCTGTTGGAGTATT
>JAJYKC010000131.1 GCA_021788955.1 Acidobacteriota bacterium | reverse complement strand
ACATCGAGGCGAAGAATGCATGGAAGGCGGACGTGGAAACAGGGAAAGAACCGGCGGACGCTTTCATGGACGACATGCGGCATACGAGCCGGGACAATTCGCGCACTCCGATGCAATGGGATACGACAGAGAATGCGGGCTTCACCACGTCGCGGTCACCCTGGCTTGCCGTGAATCCGAATTACAGGTCCATCAATGCGGCGGCGGAGCTTGCGGACCCGACTTCCGTCTATCATTACTTCAAGCGTTTGATCGCCTTCCGCGCTAAGACGCCGGCGTTGATTTACGGCGACTATAAGGACCTGGATCCGGCGAACTCCAAGATTTTCGTTTATACGCGGGTGCTCGGCCGAGAGCGATATCTGGTCGTGATGAACTTCTCGACCGATGCGGTCACGTACACGCTTCCTGATGGCCTGACGGCGGGCGCGCTCGTTTTCCGGTCGGGTTCCTCGCAGGAGGCGCAGGCACGGGCCGTTCATCTTTCCGGCTGGGAGGCGCGGATTTACCGGCTGTAGGGATGGCTCCTACGGGCTTCCTTTAGCGCCCGGGCCCACCAGGCGAGCTGATCGAGCATGGCCCGAGCGGCTTCTTCGCTGCCGTCCGAGTCGATGAGCGTTCCGTCTTCCGCCAGGCGCGACCAGACGCCGTGGAGGCTCACCGTGTTCCGGATGGTTACCGCGTGGAGTTCGGCGAAAACCTGGCGGAGTTGTTCCACGGCGCGAAGCCCGCCGGAGATGCCGCCGTAGGAGACGAAACCGACGGGTTTGGCCTGCCATTCGGCACTGTACCAGTCGATGGCGGTTTTGAGGGGCGCCGGGAAGCTGTGGTTATATTCCGGCGTGACGATGACGAAAGCATCGGCTCTGTCGAGGCGCCCGGCGAGGGCGGTCACTTCGGGCGGACGTGAATTCGTGAGCATGTCGGGCACGCGCGCGATTCCGAGGTCGATTACGTCCAGATTCATGTCTAGCCGCTGCCGGGCTACAGTCCGGAACCATTCGGCGATGGCGGGACCGCGGCGTCCTTCTCTGGTGCTGCCGACTACTATTGCCAAGACGAGGCGCTCCTCGGCCGAGGTCATGCCCGTTCCTCCTTCGAATGGCTGGCGAGGAGGCGGTATCGCTGGAATCCGCTCGCGACCACTCCAGGAAAGTTCCGAACGGCGAGCCAGCGCTCTCCTTTGCCGATCGTGCCCTGGCCGGAGGATTCGATCGCCTGGCGGTGCGCCTGTTCGCTGGTCCATTCCGCGTAGTTCAGCACGTGTTTGCCGTCTCGACTGAGGTGGAAGTAGCCCGACAGGCCGCCAGCGGGCAGCTCCGGCTCGCCTTCCAGGGCGCCGAATACGGCGTTAACCCAGCGGGTTTGCCGGTCCGCATCCGGCGAGTCGAACTCTACTTTCACGACCACGAGGCATTCCGGCTCGGGCCCGTTCTCCCAATGGCGTTCGCGGTATAGGCGGTACGCGATGGCAGGAGTGGGCTGGACACCTGGGACGGCAGCGGCGATCCTTTCTCGCCGGCCCGGCAGTATGTGGCGGGCGAAGACGCGATAGGAGTCTTCGTCCTCCCACTGCGCGTAGGTCAGGACGGTGTACCCGTCTGTGGCAGCGAAAAGCGTGACGGAGGTCAATCCGCGCGGCCATTCTTCACCTTCCCAAGAGGAACGGAACGCTTCCGCGAAAGCGTGTTGCCTTTGCACGGTGCCGACGTTCGCCTCGCTCACCAAGACGAGCCCGACGCCGGGGCGGGCGATCACCGGCCATTGCCGTGTTGTGGCGGAATTCATTTTGCGTCTCCTGTTGATCCGATTTGGACCGGAACAGTTCCATACTAAAAGTTCAAGTGAACTTGAAGTCAAGAGCCCAGCGTGATATTTTTTGAGCCATGGCTGAGTTGTTGACGATCAGCGCGGTGGCTCGACGCAGCGGTGTTACGACGTCGGCGCTACGTTTCTACGAAGAGAAGGGACTGATCAGCTCGACCCGGACTGCTTCCGGGCATCGCCGCTATCCCCGGGCGGTTCTCCGCCGCGTTGCTTTTGTCGTCTTCGCCCAACGGATGGGGATGTCGCTTGAGGAGATCGCGGCGGAATTGGCCAAGCTTCCGCAGAACCGTGTTCCCGAGCGAGCCGACTGGGCTCAGCTTTCGATCTCGTGGACCCAGAGCATCAACCAGCGCATTGCCGAGCTTGAGCGGCTGCGCGACCGTCTTGCCGGGTGCATTGGGTGCGGGTGCCTTTCGCTCGATGCCTGCCAATTCGCGAACCCGGCGGACCGGGCTGCACGGCGGGGTCCGGGAGCGCGGTTTATCCTCGGGGATCCGGCGGGCTGAAGCGCGGGCATCAGACGGTTTGGTCGTTGAACATTTCCAGTTGGCCGCCGGGCTCGGGCTTCCTTGAGCGCTTTCGGGCGGCTCCGCCGATAACGCCGAGGACGTGCATTTCGGAGATGGCGGCGCGGGGGACGAAGAGGCGCTGATTCTGGTAGTTGGGGTCGGGCGGAACGAGGGAAAAGCCTTCGGGTTCCCAACCGAGGGGGTCATTGGTCATGACGCCTTCCAGGGACTCGCCGTCGCGCAGGCGGAGGCGGACCCAGAGCCCGCTCATCTTCGGCCGGGCAAGGAAGACGCGCATTTCGCGGCGAGGCTCCGGTTGGTCGAAGTCCCGGACGAAGCAGACGTAGCGCACCTCGGGATAAGGCACCCGGGTGAGGGACCCCTCTGGCGTGAGGACCTCGATTCCGTCCTTGCCAAGCCATGTCTTGGGGTTGATGAAGCCCTTTACGGCGGCGCGGTCAAATCGAGCGACCAGCACACGCTTGCTCGTCGACCCCGCCACGATGAACCTCCTCCGAAGAGTCCCGGCCTGGCCTCGGGCGGCCGCCGACACTGTGGCGCCCGGCCGTGGAGAGAGGGAAAAGCATGAAAATCCCCTCTGGCCGCTCCGCGGTTCTTTCAAACAATTTCGCCGATATTGTATCATTGGCTCAATGCGGACTGCGGCAAGCGAATCCGCCCGGCTTCGGTCGTTTCTCGATTTCTGCCGCGTGGAAAAGGGGCTGTCGGCGAACACAATCTCCTCATATCGCACTGATCTCAAAAGGTTTACTAAGTTTCTTGAGAAATCAGAGGGCCGTGCCGACGCGGACTTTTCCGCCACGACCCTGGCCGGGTATGTGAATTCGCTATACCGCGAAGGGCTTGCGGCGCGGTCGATTGCGCGCCATATCACGACCCTTCGTACGTTTTCGTCGTTTCTGGTCGAGGAGGGGCATCTTGGCTCGGATCCGGCGGCGACGCTGACGCTGCCAAAAATCGGCCAGCCGCTTCCAAGATTCCTCAACAGAGGGCAGGTGGAGGCGCTGCTCGCTGCTCCGGATACCTCGAAACCTTCCGGTGTCCGAGACCGGGCAATGCTTGAGCTGCTTTACGCCACAGGGCTTCGTGTGTCGGAGCTTTGCCATGTGCGCACTGCGAACCTGGACGCCAGACTCGGAGTGCTTAGCGTAGTGGGAAAGGGCAACAAGCAGAGGTTAGTTCCGGTTGGACGATCCGCGCTTCAGGCGGTGGAGGAGTATGGCCGCACGGCGCGGCCGGCGCTGCTCAAAGGGCGCATGAGTCCTTATTTGTTCGTCACGGCCCGCGGTGGCCCTCTAACAAGGCAGGCATTTTGGAAACTGCTTGTGAGTTTGGGCAAAAAGGCCGGAATTTTCCACGATCTGACTCCGCACGTCCTGCGTCACAGCTTCGCGACCCATCTACTTGAAGGCGGCGCGGGGCTGCGCGGGGTCCAAACGATGCTCGGTCACAGCGACATCGCGACAACGCAGATTTATACTCACGTCCTCCGTTCCCGCCTCCGCCAGACGGTGGATCAGCATCACCCGAGGGCTTAGCACGATGCGATTCCCGTCTTCGATGATCCTAAGAGCGGTCCAAGCAACCATCCTCCGCCGGCGCAGCCGATCGGCCGGCCATATGACAACCAGTCCATGCCCCCCGGCGCTGTGCCGCGTCCGTCCAAGGAGACGCTTGCGATGAGCGATTACATGTTCATGCTGGACAACCATCTGAGCTCCGAGCAGAGCCGGATGGTGGAAGAGATTCAAGCGGTGACGCAGAACGCCAACGTGAATCTGTACCTCACGGGAGGCGCGCTCCGCGACATGCTCGGCGGCTTTCCACTGCATGAGATTGACTTTACGGTGGAAGCCCAGCCCGCGAAGCTGGCGCGGACTCTCGAGGCCAAGGCTGGATGCAAGATCCTCGCTTCCGACGATCACCGCAAGATCATTTGGATCGAGTTTCCCGGCGGTGTCCGCACAAGCCTGGCGATGGCGCGGACGGAGAAGTACACCAAGCCGGGAGCGAAACCACAGGTACAAGCCGCTACGATTCATGAGGATCTGCGCGGCCGCGATTTTACGGTGAACGCAATAGCGCTGTCATTGTCGCGCGCCTCCCGCGGCCTGCTGATCGATCCAACGAACGGGGCTGGAGACCTCGAGCGCAAGGAGTTGCGTGCCGTGAGCAACTACACGCTCTACGACGATCCTTCGCGGATTCTCCGGATGTTCCGGCTGCAGGTACGGCTGGGGTTTGCGATTGAAGAGCGGACACGGATGCAGTACCAGAACGTCCGGGAGGCGCAACTGGAGACGCGGATCCCCCCAGCGCTTCTGCGCGACGAACTGCAGCGCATCGCACAAGAGCCCGATCCCGGCCAGGTGCTCCAGGTGCTTCAGCAGGAGAATCTGCTCGGGTTGTTCTCTCCGGCACTGGCCGGCGGTAATGTCAACCTTTCGTCGTTTGAGAAACTGCATCGAGTACGACAACTGATTGTGTTCGGCGTGCCATTTTCTTTCGAGCCGACGCCGCTGTTCTTTAACCTGCTTACGGAGAAGTTCAGCCCGAAGGAGCGGACTGCGCTGGTGAAGGATCTTGAAATTCCGAAGGCGGTTGTGACCGGGTGGCAGGCGCTGGAGACGCGCGCCAAGGCGCTGGAGAAAGAATTGAAGTCGGCCAAGCTGAACAAACCATCCCGCGTCTGGGCCGTGGCTTCGAAATCCCCGGGCGATCAATTGCTGTTTTTGTTGCTTAAATCGAGCGAACGCCTGGTACAGGACCGCATCAAGCATTACCTGCAAAAGTATCTGCCCACTGCGCACGAGATCACGGAACGGGACGTGCTCGCCGCCGGGGCGGAACCTGGAACGGCTAAGGGCGAGCGTGTTCGGGAGCATCTCATCCTCACACATTTGGATGCGCGCCCCAAGAAAGCCGAGCCGGCCCCTCCGGTTGAAACGGCTGCCGCGCCACTGCCTTCGCCGGCAGCACCGGCCCGACGCTGATCCTGCTCGCGAAATAAGCCGATGAATCCGGAGCCTGCCTTGCGTGCGCCCACGCCCGTGGTCATTTTCGCCAAAGAACCACCTTTCATAAGTGCCGGGCAAGTTTTACTATGAAGGACATGGCACAATGGGCCGCCGATCTCCGGCATGCGGTCCGTCTTTTGTACAAATCGCCCGCATTTACGGCGGCGGCGCTGCTGACGCTTGTCGTAGCCATCGCTGCAAATACAGCCATTTTCTCGCTCGTCAACGCCATTTTGATCCGCCCGCTGCCGTATCCAGCTCCGGACCGCCTTGCCGGGGTGCTGACGACGTTTGGTCCCCGGGCGGTGAAGTCGGTTTCCGATCCGGTGTTTACGGGCATCCGGACGAGGTCGCCTCTGCTGGAATTGGCGGCTGCCTACAGCGCCTCGGGCCCTGGCGTGAATCTGACCGGGGCGGGAGAGCCTGTGCACGTAAATGCAGCGTATGTATCGCGCGACTATTTTGAGCTTTTCGGCGCGACGGCTGCGTTGGGCCGCACGTTTACCGAGGAGGAGGATCGGCCGGGGGCGCCGAACGTTGTGATTCTCGGCGCGATGCTCTGGGCGCGGCGGTTTCAAGCGGATCCACACATTATTGGCCGGAAAATCGACCTGAACGACGAGCCTTACACGGTGATTGGGGTGTTGAGCCGGACGCCGCTGCCGGAACCGCCTGCGGATGCGTGGATGCCGCTCCGCGTGAACCCGTCGTCGACGAACTCGGTTAACTACATCCGCATGGTGGTGAGGCTCAAACCAGGAGTCAGCATCGACGCAGCCAATGGTGAGCTGGCGGGGATTCTTTCGGCCTTGCACGAAGAGTATCCGGACCTTGTTCACGACACGCAAGGGGTCCGGCTGATGAGCTTGCAGTCGGAGATCACCGGCGATTCGCGCGAGGCGCTATACATTCTACTTGGCGCCGTAACGTTTGTCCTTTTGATCGCCTGCGCCAACATCGCGAACCTTCTGTTGGCTCGAGCGGTAGCCCGGCGGAAGGAGTTCGCAATTCGTGCGGCGATGGGGGCCAGCCAGACGCGCCTGGTCGTTCAGTTGTTGATCGAGAGCCTCGTGCTCGCGGTGGTGGGCGGCGCCGTCGGTTTGTGGCTTGGCCGGGTTGCACTTGGCGCCGCCGTGTCGCTCTATGCGGGGCCACTGCCTCGCTCGACTGAGTTTCTCCACGGAGTTCCGCTGGATGGGGCGGTGGCAGGATTTACGGTGGCGGGGTCGATCGCGACGGGGATATTGTTCGGCCTTCTTCCCGCGTTCGCCGCGGCGCGGACCGACCTTAACACGTCGCTCAAGCAGACGGCGGCGCGGGGCTCAACGAGTTTCCAGCAGAGATCCTCGCGTGCCGCGCTGATTATCACGGAAACCGCGCTGGCGGTGGTGCTGCTGGCTAGCGCGGCGCTTCTGGTTCGAAGTTTTGTGTCACTTCGGGGGGCGCGTC
>JAJYKC010000130.1 GCA_021788955.1 Acidobacteriota bacterium | reverse complement strand
CGGATTGATCGAGCGGCTCGGGTTCGAAGACGCGCTCGAACACGACCTTGCCGCAAGGCTTCGTCAGTCATCCTTGCGCCTGGCGAGTGGGCGAGTGTATGCAAAGATTCCGGCGTCGACCGTGCCGGGCGTCGAAGGCCCGAAGCGGATCGCCTTAGTCTCGGCCGAAGGAATGATCGTGCGTGGGGGCAGCGAGAACGATTTCTCCGACGGCTTGATTGCTTCCCGGAGTTTCACGCGCGTGCTGCGGGACGTTGCGTCGGATCCCAGCTTTCAAGGTGTTGTGTTGCGTGTGGACTCGCCGGGTGGGGATGGCGTCGCCTCCGACGACATCCTTCAGGCCGCTCGCGCTCTGAGCCGGAAGAAGCCGGTCGTAATTTCGATGAGCGATCTTGCCGCCTCCGGGGGCTACTTCATCTCCATGACCGGTGACCCGATTGTCGCGTACCCGAACACGCTCACCGGCTCGATCGGCGTCATCTTCACACGCTTCAGCATGCGCGGCCTCTACGACAAACTCGGCATCAAGCGGGACTCGCTGTCTCGCGGCCGGTATGCGGGCCTCGATTCCGGCTACAATCCGCTGACCCCGGATGAGCAGAACAAGATCGCTTCCCAGATCGACAGTTTCTACCAGAGCTTCCTGAAGCGCGTCGCCGAAGGCCGCAAGCTGACAACCGCCGACATCGAGCCGCTCGCCCAGGGACGCGTGTGGCTGGGAACGCAGGCGCGCGCTCACGGCCTGGTGAATGAGCTGGGAGGGCTGGACGCCGCCATCGATCTCGTTAAACGGCGAGCGGGCATCCCCCCGTCGTCGGCGATTACGCTCGTCTCCTACCCGCGGAAACGTTCTCTTTTAGATCTCCTGATGAGCCGCGGGGAACAGGGGTCTCCGGCTGTCGATTCGATCCGCGGCCGTTTGCTCTCGCTCTGGGCGCCGCAGGCTGACCCGCTGGCACTGTTACCCGCGGATGTGCGCGCCTTCGCTCCGACAGCGAGGCTCTTGCTCGACGGCGGCCTCCTGGACCTCATGCCTTACCGGATCGAGGTTCACTGAGCGTTCCGGCGATTCCGCCATTCAATCAGAACTCCTGCGACGAGCGAATCCCGCTCTGCTCGAGCGCGGCCGCCATTCGTTCCAGCGCCGCTTTGTGAATCTGCGAAACGCGGCTCTCATTGATCCCCATCAGGCCGCCAATTTCTTTCATCGTCATCTCCCCGCTGTAGTACAGCATCACGACTCTCTGGTATCGCTCCGGCAAGGTCTTGATGGCGGTGGTGAGAACGGACCGCATCTGGGAGCGAACGCAGATCGTGTCCGGCCGGGTATCGGGTTTTGCCGGAAAGTCCGGCGCCGGCAGGTCCTCCTGGTCCGCCATTCGCGAGGAGGCCGATATGACACCCGAGTTGTGCATCTCAACCGCCAGACGGCGCCAGTGCTCCACTTCAATTCCCATCCGCGAGGCGAGTTCTTCTTCGGTAGGAAGGCGCTTCAATTCCGCTGTCAGTTCATGCGCCGCCACGTCGGCCTGGCGCTGGCGCCGGCGGAGATCGCGAGAGGCCCAGTCGAGCTGCCGAAGGCTGTCGAGAATCGCCCCTTTGATCCGGTGTTTGGCGTAGCTGGAAAAAGCCACTTCCTTGTTCGGGTTGTATTTCGCCACGGCGTCAATCAAACCCAGCACTCCGGCGTGCACCAGGTCTTCTAGCTCCACGTACACAGGCAGGTTCGCGTGAACCCGCACCGCTATCACCCGAACCAGGGGCAAGTGTTCCAAAATCACCTGATCCCGGTCTGCCCGTTTCTTCGCCGATGCCGTTGGCCCTGTTTTCATCGCCCGATGCTTCCTTTCCTTTTCGTCCGCTTTTCACGGCGGCGCTAGACAGGAATGCACGAGCTCAACCACCTTAAGGCGACCCTTAAGTGACTGAAATCAAAGCTAAGGCTTTTTCTCCGGGCGCCCCGGTGTTCCGAACTGGAAGGGGATCAAGTCCAGGCAGGCACGGACGTTTCAAAATGAAATTTCCCGAGCGCTTCTAGGAGCCATCTCGCAGGATGCCGATCCACGTTTTTACCGCGAGACCGGCCAGGAGTATCAGGACCGCGATCCGGAATGGACCCCGCAGCGTAAGCCCGGCCAAGGCGGCCAAGACCGCATAGGCGGCAATCCCCCACTTGAGCTTTTCACGGCCTGGAACCATCCCTCTCAAGATACCGCCGGCCCGAATCCATATCCGGCGCCAACCGGAACCCAGGCGAATTTCCCTCGTCGGAATAAGAGTCGGCGCTATAATTCCACGGAGGGTAGGGTAATTCGGGTCAGCGGCGCACACTGCGTGTTTTTCTCTTGCTCCGCGCCCGAAGAAGGGAGCAGCACCATGACTGAAGCAACCCAGGCCGGACGGGCTACGTTCGGCGAATCCGTTTCGGGCACGTTCAACGCCTTGGTCGATCCAGGAGGTGTAGCCAGGTACGCCTCCAAAAAAGGCTTCTGGATTTTCCCCCTGGCCCTGCTGTGCATCGCCGTTTTGTTGGTGAGCCTCGCACTCGTCCCGGTGACTCTCCGGGTGATCGAGTTGAACCCTCCACCGAATCTGCCGCACGAGCAGTTTGCAAAGGCCCTACCGGCGATAAAAGCCGCCACGTTCGGCTTTTCCATCGCAAGCCCTGTGTTCGTTGTGGGGATTCTCCTGATCTCTGCCTGGCTGGTTGGCATCGCGTGCTCGGTGGTGGGCGTCAAGATCGGGTTTTCAAGTATTTTCTCCCTTCTCAGCGCCTGCTCAATCATCACAGTCCTGCAGGTGATCGCCGGCTACGTCGTCATCAAGCTGAAAGGCGACGAGATCGAGTCTGTTCAGCAACTCCAACCGCCGTTCGGTCTCGATATCTTTTTCGACAGTCTGAAGGGAATCCCTTATGCTTTGCTGAACTTCTTTTCGTTGTTTGAGGTCTGGTTCATCATTATGCTTTGGCTCAGCGTGGCCGCGCTGGCGAGAACGCCGAAAGGGAAAGCGTTTCTCGTCATCACCCCGGCCTGGTTCGTGCCGCTGCTGTTCCGGCTCATCGGGGCCGCCCTGCGGCCGTGAGCGCAGGCTATTCGGCGTTTTCCTGCTTCTTGTGCTTCTCCTTGCGCCGTTTCGTTTTCTCCGGGATGGGGCGTGACGGCTTCACCGGGCCAACGCGCTCGCGCGCCAGCTTCCTCACCTCGCTCCCCTGGTCGAACTTTTCGGTCTTAGACGGCACAGAAGTTTCCTCCCGGTTCCCACTACTATAACGGGCCCACCGCCGGGCCAGGGACGATGAAACCCAGGGCGCATGTTATTCTCGCTTTACTACTGCCCCTGGTTTCCGCCCACGCCGGCGAGCTGATATTCACGATTCAAGCCTACGGCATCGGCTGGCTCGGAGACGATTCGTTCGTCGGACAAACCATCACGTTTTCCAGCGCTGGCGATACCAGCAACATTGTGCGCACCGCCGGTGGGGAGTATAGGCTCCTCCTCGTACCCGGGTCGGCCACCATCGGAATCTCTGGAATCGGCGCCGTGCCGCTGGACATCGGCTCGGCCTACATTTTTGCCAACCCGTCGGATGACACGGCAGGTTTCGGTGTGGGCGCAGTGGACATCCTCGCCATTTCCAACGCGAGCCTGAGCAAATATGACCTCTCCTCGCCGATGGGCCCGCTTGCGGGACCTGCGTATGGCCCGGTCACAATGCTATCTACGTCGATGGGACCGCTCGACCTTCAGTACTTCGCTCCGGCGCCCTACGGGTCCTTCCAAGCGGCTCCGGCGCCTGAGCCACCCTCGGCTCTCCTGTGCGCGCTATCTCTCTCCTTGCTCTGCGTCACGATAATGTGCCGCCACCGTGGCGGTGGCGGAGTCCCGAGCCGCGAAACCCGGCTTGACGCCGGACGGAACGCCTACCTACAATGAAATGGATAGCAAAGGAGGCCTCATGCTGCGTTCGATTGGCCTGCCCGAGTTGCTGGTAATCCTGGTTGTCGCCGTGCTGTTGTTCGGTGGCAAAAAAATCCCTGAGGTTGCCAAGGGCTTGGGTGAGGGTATTAAAAGCTTCAAGGATGCCTTGAAGACAGAAGACAACAGCGTCGACGAAAAGAAGCAGGCCTAAGGCTTCCCGAAACGGTCCGTAAGTCCTTGGACCGGTTCTAGTTCGACTTCTCAAACAAGTAGGCCCCGCGGACTTGAGTCCCCGGGGCCTCTCTCATTTTCGGTCTTCCCCCACTATCGCTTACTTCTTCTTCGGCGGAACGATCGCGTCCTTCACCGCCTTGGCCACCCGGAACTTGACCACTTTCTTCGCCGGAATCTTGATCGCCGCGCCGGTCGCGGGATTCCGGCCCATACGCGCCTTGCGCTCCACGCGCACGAGACGGCCAATGCCGGGGATCACGAACATCCCGCTCTTCTTGGTTTCGCGGACGGCCATATCCGAGAACGCCGTCACGAAGTGCTTCGCCACTTTGGTGGTGACGCCCGTCGTCTCCGCCAGTTCCTTCACGACTTGCGACTGGGTCATCTTGGTTGAAGCTGCCATGTTGCTCTCCTTAGTCCTGACTTGAGTAACGCGCCGGCGAATCGCAACGCTTGCGAGTCCGGTCGCCCACCCGAGGCGATCCTAAAACAAAATCACCCCGTTGTGTTTTGCTACTAAATCATACCGGCGAACTTCGTCCGTTGTAAAGAGCCTGAAGGCAGAAAACCGCGATTTTTCGGGCAAAATTTGCACAAAGTTGCATGAAACCCGCACCAGACGGCCTTTTCGGGGTCCGAGAGGGTGGAAAACCGCCTCCCACGGCGTATCTCGCCCGTCTTCAGGGGAGTTCGACACAGCCCTCTCAAGGGCAGTTTCAGGCGGTTTTCGCGCGTGCCACGGCGCCTGCCGGCTCAGCCGCGGCCGGCTTCGCGGAGCCTGCGGCCTGGGGTTCGGGAGTGAAGCCGAGCTTCTGACGCAGGTCGCCCTCGATCAGCGCGGCGGTTTCGGCGTGCTCCGTCAGGTACGCGCGCGCGTTCTCGCGCCCCTGGCCGATCCGCTCGCCGCGAAAGCTGAACCAGTTCCCGCTCTTTTCCACGACGCCCTGCGCTACTCCGCAGTCGAGCAGGTCGCTCTCGCGCGAGAGCCCATGGCCGAACAGCATGTCTACCTCGGCTTCGCGGAACGGTGAGGCCACTTTGTTTTTCACCACCTTCACCTTCGTGCGGTTCCCGATCACCGTTTCCCCGTCCTTGATCGCCGCGCCGCGCCGCACGTCGGCGCGCACCGAGGCATAGAACTTCAGCGCCCGCCCACCGGTCGTCGTTTCCGGATTGCCGAACATCACGCCGATCTTTTCGCGGATCTGGTTAATGAAGATCAGTAGCGAGTTGGTCCGCGCCACCGCCCCGGTCAACTTCCGAAGTGCCTGCGACATCAGCCGCGCGTGCAGCCCCATATGGCTGTCGCCCATCTCTCCCTCGAGTTCCGCCTTCGGAACAAGCGCCGCGACGGAGTCCACTACCAGGACATCGATAACTGCGCTGCCGATCAGAGCGCCCGCGATCTCCAGCGCCTGTTCGCCGCAGTCGGGCTGCGACACAATGAGATTGTCGACGTCCACGCCGAGGTTCCGCGCATAGGTCGGGTCGAGCGCATGCTCGGCGTCCACGAACGCCGCCGTCCCACCGGCTTTCTGCGCCTCCGCGATCACCTGGAGCGCCAGTGTCGTCTTGCCCGAAGACTCCGGGCCAAAGATCTCTACCACTCGTCCTCGCGGGAATCCACCCACGCCCAACGCGGCGTCGACCGAAATCGACCCGGTTGAAATCACTGTGACAGGTAGCAAATTCCGCGACCCAAGACGCAGCACAGCGCCCGGACCGAACTGCTTGTCCATCTGGCACAGCGCGAGAGCGATAGCGTGCTGGTGCGCCTCGCGATCCGTGGGCCGGAAAATTCCGTCGCCTACGTTCTTTTGAGTGGAGTTCACGCCTTCATAGTGCAAGGGGCCAAACTGAATCTCCGCGAAACCGTACCCCGTTTCAAAGCGGAACCCCCGCCGCAACGTCCGCTCTACTGCCCACTCCGCTTCGATGCGCCGCGGAGTATCATCAAACCATCCGGCGGCCGCGGATCGCCGCGCACCGGCACTCGAAGGGAGGGCGCGCGAAGCCCATGAAACTACGGGTCAACGGCAAAGATGTTTCCGCGCACGATCCGGATCAGAGCGTGTTGGAATTCCTCCGCGACGATCTCGGACTGACAGGAACCAAGTATGGCTGCGGCGAAGGCCAGTGCGGCGCATGTACCGTTCTCGTGGATCGCTCGGCAGTGCGCTCCTGCATCACGCCCCTCAGCGCCGTCGCGGACCGCGAGATAACCACCATCGAGGGTCTGGAAACTGATGGGAAGCTCCATCCCGTGCAGCAGGCGTTTCTCGACGCGGGCGCAATGCAGTGCGGCTACTGCACCGCGGGCATGATCCTCAGTTGCGTTTCCCTCCTTGAACACCACCCGCAAGCGGACGAAGAGGAAGCGCGCCGTGCGCTCAACGGCAACGTCTGCCGGTGCGGCACCTACCCGCGGATCCTGCAGGCGCTCCGCTCCGTCTCCAAGGGAGGACGTCATGCCTGAACGCGAGCGATACGAACTTCTCGAAAAGCCCTCCTACCATTTCGAGACCGAGCGCAGAGATGTCCTGAAACTCTTCGCCGGCGGCGGTCTGCTCGTCCTGATCCCCCATTCGGCCGCCGCGCAGGAGTCCGGCCGGGCCCGCGGGGCATGGAGGGGCGAACCGCTCCCGGACGCCGTCGAAGCATGGCTGCACGTCGGCCCTGA
>JAJYKC010000129.1 GCA_021788955.1 Acidobacteriota bacterium | reverse complement strand
TTCCGCGGCCAGGGTTTTGATGGGCACCGCCGGCGCCATGCGCGCCAACTCGGGAATCTCTTCCTGCCGGGCGGCGGGAACCAGCGCTTCCTCGGGGGGCGGCGGCGGGGCGGCCACCGGCGCGGAAAGTGAGATTTCTTCCCCGATTTTTACCGTCACCTTGGGACGGGGCCAGCCCACCAGCTCCGGCTCCGGTTCGGTCCGAGCTGTCCTTTGGCCTCGCCAGAGCGATATTGACCACATCCCAAGCAGCACGATGTCGTCTAACCCGCTGACCAGGATGATCACCGCCAGCGGCCCAAAACAGGCCGCGACGAAGGAATCCATTCTGGGGAGCCAGGAGGTTGGAGGTGGCATCGGTTCGCGCCGCAAACTTCAGGCGCCGCTACCCGATTAGTGGCTGTCCAGCGGGATTTATCGCCCGCGATCTCAGAGAGGCCTATACGCGGTTAAAGTGCGACAAAACGTGCGAGGTCTCTGTCTTTCCGCACGCGTTCGATGGGAAACACGCGGCTGTGCATGCATACGTACACGCCCGGCGGCAGAATCTGTGAGGCCAGTAGACTCTCGGTCAGATTCTGAAGCCCGTCGCTGCGCTCAAAACCCAGCGGCGTCATCGCTCCAGTCATTACGATCGGCGCCTGCAACCCCTCGAGATTCTTCTTCAAATAGAGCCCGGTTTCTACCATCGTGTCAGTGCCGTGGGTAATTACGATGGGTGCCCGGCGCGGCAGCTTGGCTCGAACCGCAGCGAGAATCAGCATCCGGTCGGCTTCGGTCAGCTCCAGACTGTCTTTGTTCATAAGCCGGATCGTTTCGATGTCGAGGTCCGGCAACCGCAGCAGGCTCAAGTAACGATCGATCTTGCCGTCCAGGTTGCGCACCTGCCCGTCCGGCTCGGAATATACTTTCTCGATCGTCCCGCCGGTGCAGATCACGACGAGCGGCCGCCGCGCAGGTTCAACGCCTTGGTCTAATGCAGTTTCCGTATCGCCACCGAACGGAAGAACACGATGTCGTTATCGCTGTGGTTCTGCAGCCCGAACCATCCCTCATTCGGCCGGGGCCCGCGAATCGGCTCGAAACTTAGCTTTTGCGGTGGAACCGGCTGCCCTTCGGTATAGTCCGTCACCTTCACGCCGTTCACGGCTACAATTGTCCGCGGCCCGTCCAACGTGATCTCCATCGTATTCCACTGCGGCCCCGGCTTGCCCGGAAACGCCAACGGTTTGGTGAGCGAGTACAGCGTCCCGGTGACGTGGTATTCGTCCTCTTTGCCTGTCTCCGGGTGATTGTCGATCTGCACCTCGTATCCGTAATTCACCGGCATCCAGGCTTCGCGCGGCTCGATCGGAATCCGGACGTAAACACCTGAGTTGTCGTTAAAATCGCGCATCCGGTACTCCACCTTCAGCTCGCAGTCGCCGACCTTCCCGCCCGTCCAGTACAGTAATCCCATCCCGCCGTGCGTACGGATCAATCCATTCTCGACTGTCATCCCACCAGGTCCGACGTGCTTCCAGCCGTTCAAATCCTTTCCATCAAATAGTTGGCGCCATTCAGGTCCCGCGGCAAACGCCGGTGCGCTCAACACAAGCACGCTCAGCATCAAGGTGAGGGTTCGCATACGCCTAATAGTACCTCGGTTAGACTCTACGTCAAGCGTCGTGGTCTAACAATCGCCGGACAACGGTAAGGACGGTCGCCAGGTCAAACGGCTTCGCGATCGTCTCGTCGGCGCCCAGCATCTGGGCCGCTCTCAGCCCCGTGCCGATGAATTTCCCGGACATCGCCACAATACGGATTCGGGGAAATTCCCGGCGCAACGCCTGGATTGTCTCTAACCCTTCTCGCTCAGGCATCACGAGGTCCGTGATTACCAACCGGATGTCCTCCTTCCGGCACATCTCCGGAACATTCTCGCCGTTTGGCGCTGTCAACACACGGAACCCCGCCTGATGAAGCGCCTCCGAGAGCAAGCCCCGGATACCCTCCTCATCGTCCACCACCAATACACTGATCGGTGCCACTTCATTCAGCGACATCTGTCTCCTCCGTGTTACTTCATCCGAGACGAAGGGCCCGGGAAGGACGCCGGCGCCCCTCGCGGATAACGAACGTGAGTATACGGTATCCCTTGGCCTCTGGCGCTTCGGCCGCGCATGGCCGCATAGCAGGACCTTCTCGATAGCTCTGCTCCGTCGGCTCCGCATGAGTTACCCGGGAGTTCTCGGCTCAAGGCAGATCTTCGAGCATAGGAAGAACTCAACTGGGGTGCGTTGCATTCGATCGGAAGAAAATGCGTTCGTGGCGGCGTTCTCGTAAGTGCTTGGCGGCGCAGGGTTACGTGCCTACTCCGTTTGCCTGAGCCGCCTCGCGAATCGCTTCCGGAACTTGGCTACTTTCGGGGAAACAACGTAAGCGCAGTAGCGCTGCCCCGCGTGACTTCGGAAGTAATTTTGGTGGTAATCCTCGGCAACATAAAACTCCCCTGCCGCTTCTACTTCCGTTACGATCTTCGAGGGGAACACTTGCTCCCGCTCTAACCGCTGCACCATCGCGATTGCCGCTTCCCGCTGCGCCTCGCTATGAAAAAAGATCGCCGATCGGTATTGCGGCCCGATGTCGTTGCCTTGGCGGTCCTTTGTCGTCGGGTCGTGAATACCGAAGAAAACTTCGAGCAACTCCTCGTAGCTTAGCCGGGCCGGATCGTACTTCACCTGAACTACCTCGGCATGCCCGGTCCTCCCCGTGCACACCTGCTCGTAGGACGGCCGAACCACTTCTCCGCCCATGTATCCGCTGGTCACCGAAACCACGCCTTCCAGTTCCTGGTACACCGCTTCCAGGCACCAGAAGCAACCACCGGCAAGCGTCGCCGTTTCAGTCTCGGCCATGTCTCTAGTCCCGGTTGTCTTGATATTCCTCGAGCCACGCCATCTGGATCGCCTCGAGGATTCCCTCCGTCGACTTCATCGGATCGTCGGCGAATCCATCCAACTCGGTGATCCATTTGTGCAAATCCGTGTAACGGATATGTGTCGGATCAGTGTCGGGGAATTTTTCGGAGAGGCTCAGCGCAATGTCGTCCACGCGGTCCCAGGTAAGCTTTGCCATGGTCTCAGATCTTCGTCCCTTTCAGTGCAGCTCCCACCGCCGTGTTTATCATCCGCTCGGCGAGCGTCCGCGTAGCCTCGTTCAGCGCATCGATCTTTTCTCGAATCAAATTGTGACCGTCCGAGTGATAGACCACCAGGAGCTCGTTCACTGCCCGCTCGGCCGCTGCCCGCTCCGCGTCGCTCAGTTCGTACCAGGCGTCGTTATGCTTCGCTTTCTCCACCGCGCGCAGAATATTGTCGGCCTCTACCTGCGCCTCGCGCACTTGCCGCGCCTCGATGTCTTCTTCGGCGTGTTCGTAGGATTCGAGAATCATCCTCTCGACCTGCTCGTCAGTCAGGCCGTAAGAAGGCTTCACCTCGACGCTCGTTTCCCTCCCCGTGCGCTGGTCTCGCGCCGTCACGTTCAGAATTCCATTGGCGTCGATCAGGAACCGCACTTCAATCCGAGCCAATCCAGCCGGCATGGGCTCAATGTCCTTGAGGTCGAACCGCGCCAGACTGCGGCAGTCCTTCACCAGTTCCCGCTCGCCTTGCACGACGTGAACCAGGACATTTCGCTGTCCGTCCACGGCGGTTGTGAATGCTTCCGTGGCGCTCGCCGGAATCGTCGAGTTCCGGTGGATGAGCTTGGACACCACTCCGCCCATCGTCTCGATGCCGAGCGACAGCGGTGTCACGTCGAGCAGCAGCTTGTCGTCGATCTCACCCGACAGGATTCCCGCCTGTACGGCGGCGCCTAGCGCCACGACTTCATCTGGATTTAGATCCGTATGCGGCTGCGCCCGGAACAGGGCCGCTACCGCCGACTGCACCATCGGAATTCTGGTCGATCCACCTACGAGTACGACTTCATCGATCTGCTCAGCCGTTAGGCCCGCATCTTTCATGCAGTCCCGGCAGGGACGAAGCGTGCGGTCGACCACCGGGGCGGCCAGTTTCTCAAACAACGAACGGTCCAGCGTCCGTTGGTACTTCTTGCCCTTGTATTCGAGGTCGATTGTGGCTTCCGGAACGAAGGATAGTTTCTCCTT
Source organism: Acidobacteriota bacterium (assembly GCA_021788955.1). Next base: position 2,705 of record JAJYKC010000129.1, on the reverse strand, counting down.
TGCAGCAATCACCGCCCGCCGCAGCCTCTGTACACCCTCTTTGTCCCCGCGCAGCGGCTCGCCCCACTCGCTTTGGATGTCTTCCAGCGCGATTTCAATGAGCAGATTGTCGATGTCGTCCCCGCCCAGGTGCGTATCGCCGTTGGTCGCCAGAACCTCAAAAATCCCGTCATGGAGCTTCAAGATCGAGATATCGAAGGTCCCACCGCCCAGGTCATACACGGCCACGATGCCCTCTTTGCGCTTGTCCAGGCCGTAGGCCAGCGCCGCCGCCGTAGGTTCGTTGACGAGACGCAGAACTTCCAGACCTGCAATGCGTCCGGCGTCTTTCGTCGCCTGCCGTTGCGCGTCGTTGAAGTAAGCCGGGACCGTAATCACCGCCTTCGTTACCGGCTCGCCGAGAAACGCTTCGGCGTTCTTCTTTAGCTGAACCAGGACGTAGGCCGATACTTCCGGCGGCGTCAGCCGCTTATCGCCCAACTGCAGCCGAAGAACCTGCTCGCTTCCCTCGGCAACGGGAAATGGAAACCGTTTGCGCTCCTCTTGGATGTCCGCCAGCCCGCGCCCCATCAGCCGCTTCACACTGTAGACGGTCCGCTCGGGATGCGTCAGGAGTAACTCCCGCGCCTTGCTTCCCACTACGACCTCGCCCGAGTCCTTGACGGACACAATGCTCGGCGTCAGGTTCAAGCCATCATCGCCGGGGATAATTTTCGGTCCTGTGAGGTCGTAAAAAGCGCCCAGGCTGTTGGTGGTCCCCAGGTCGATCCCGATCACCCGGTCCCGCTTGCCAAAATCGATTTGAAAAGTTTCCATCTGGTTGTCAGGCGGCCGGCGCCAGTTCCTTGTCTACTTCCTGAATGAGGTTCTGGATGTACTTCCGGCGGTTCAAGAGGCCGCGAAGCTCAGCCAAGGTCTCCCGGGCCGGCGTTGTGTCCCAAGCCTCGAACAGAGTGCCCATCCTTCGATCCGCCTCAGCCAGCATGCGTTCGAAATTCGACCGGGCGGCTTCCAGAGGTTCCCTCGCCGTCTCGTCGCCGCTCCGGAGTTCCTCGAGCGCCATGTTCAATTCAAATACTTCTTCCAGCAGTTCCGCCGGCACGTCCTTCGTTCGCTGTTCGCCGACATCGAAGCCTTCTACGGACAGCAAATACTGCGCCCGCTTCACCGGGTCGCGCAGGGTCCTGTAGGCGTCGTTGAGCCGCGAGGAGTTATCAAGCGCCTGTTGCCGCTCCGCCTCGCTCTTGCGCGCGAACTTATCGGGATGCCACTCGCGGCTTCGCTCGTAAAATCGCCCTTGGAGTTCTGCCGGGTCGAGCGCAAGCTTCCGCTCGATCCCCAGCAGTTCGTAGTATCCGTTCACGCTGAAAACGATGTTCCGCAGCCGCAACTCTTCTTGGCGTGGGGGTTGTCGAAGGCAAAGCCGGAGTGAATCAACGAGTCCTTCCAGTCCAGCGTCATTCCGTCCAGATACAGAAGACTCTTAGGATCCACAAACACCTTGACGTCCTCGAACTCGAACACCTTGTCCGTCGGCCGCGGCTTTGGCTCGAACCTGAACAGGTAGCTCAACCCGGAGCATCCCCCGCCCAACACGCCCAGCCGCAGCCCGCCCTGGACGTGCTCGCGCGCGAACGCCTCCCGGATCTTCGTTGTTGCCTTGGGCGTAACCGTGATCATTGCCAACCTCGTCTGTTAGTGGGCCGCTACGGAGTCGTTCTTCGTGCCCGCTTTCTTCTTGTAGTCCGCGATCGCCGCCTTAATCGCATCCTCAGCCAGCACGGAACAGTGAATCTTCACCGGCGGCAGGCTCAGTTCGTTCACGATGTCCGTGTTTTTGATCCCCAGCGCCTCGTCGACCGACTTACCGTGCAGCCACTCGGTAGCGAGCGATGAGCTGGCAATCGCCGACCCACAGCCAAACGTCTTGAATTTCGCTTCCTCGATGATGCCCGTCTGCGGGTTCACCCTCACCTGCAGCTTCATAACGTCGCCGCACTCGGGCGCGCCGACCATGCCCGTGCCGACGTTCGGGTCGCTCTTGTCGAGAGAACCGACATTGCGCGGGTGGTTGTAATGATCGAGAACTTTGTTCGAATATGCCATTTTCTCTCCTATGTCTTCGTTTTTAGTGCGCGGTCCAGGCCACCTTCGTCAGGTCGATCCCTTCCTTAGCCATCTCGTAGAGCGGTGAAAGCTCGCGCAGCTTCTTCACCACGTCGACCACCTTGTTTCCTACGTAGTCCACTTCCTCTTCCGTGTTGAACCGTCCGAGGCCAAACCGGATCGAGGAGTGCGCCAGGTCGTCGCCCGCCCCCAGCGCCTTTAGAACGTAACTGGGTTCTAATGTTGCCGACGTGCAGGCCGAGCCGCTCGAAACCGCCACATCGTTGATCCCCATCAGCAATGACTCGCCTTCCACATACGCGAAGCTGATGTTCAGGTTGTGCGGCAGCCGGCTCTCCATGGTGCCGTTGATATAGACCTCGTCCAGCTCGCTCTCGAGCTTGGCCCGCAGCTTGTCCCGCAGCGCTCTGAGCCGCGCGCTCTCTTCCGGCATCCCGCGACGCGCAATCTCGCAGGCTTCGCCGAACCCTGCAATTCCCGGCACGTTCAACGTCCCGGAGCGCATCCCACGCTCGTGTCCGCCTCCATCCATCTGCGAGGCCAGTTGTACGCGCGGGCTCTTGCGCCGCACATATAGC
>JAJYKC010000128.1 GCA_021788955.1 Acidobacteriota bacterium | reverse complement strand
AAGCCCCCCATGCAGCCCGCAAACGCCGACGCTAGGCTGCCCAGGCTGACCAGGTTCTTCGAGAATCACAACTGCCCATTGCGGAATCGCGCCCAGCTCTTCCTGGACGTGGCGGACCGAAACCACCTCGATTGGCGGCTGTTGCCAAGCATTTCCGTGGTCGAGTCCGGTGGCGGCAAACAATTCCGAAACAACAACGTCCTCGGCTGGGCCAACTGCGACCAAAACTTCCCCTCGGTCACCGCAGGAATTCGAACGGTAGCGCAGCGGCTCTCGCGTTCCCATCTCTACAGGCACAAGTCGCTCGATGGCATCCTCGCCACCTACAACCCCCGTCCCGAGTACTCGATGAAGGTGAAGAGCCTGATGCGCTCATTCCAGTTCATCCAGACTCCGGCGGAAGCCGCCGCAAACTAATCCCCTGGATACCGAGGGCACAAAAACCACGCCCCAGCGCCGCTGGCCAGCCGGCACGGCCGTCAACTGAAGGTTCGTCGGCCACTGTCCGCGGCCGCGTACACTGCTAACCTTCTAAGAGGTGGACACTTAGATAAAGTCCACCAAATACCGCTACGGTAATAATCGCGCCGATGATCCACTTGATGGCGCGCTCCCGCGTGCTAACTGCCTTGTGGTCATCAGCCCGGATTGTATCGTCGAGGCTTTCAAACATGTGGTGCCTCCCTGGTCTCGGTCTGAACTGAGGCCGGTTCCGATTCCGACTACAGTATAGTCCCGCTAGGATGCAAATACCATCCGTTACTTCTGGTATCGCCAGCGGCCAGCGCCTTGGCTCCCGCCCTGTCCTTCGGATCCGGCGCCTCGGCCAGCCTCCCTACATGGATCCCCTCACCGGACAACTGATTTTGTCTTAATTTCTCGCCTCCTCGCGAAAAACGGACGATTTACTTACGACCATCAAAAAACATTTCTTTCCGACAACTTTTGTGAGAGATTTTTTCTCTTCATGCCACCAAACCATATCGCCGAAGTCTAGGCCTTCGCAATTTGGGGGCTAAGGCCCCGCACAAATGAAGACAACCGCCAGTGGAACTGGCGGGAAAGGGACTCGTGAAGGCTCTTACTGTGGATGTCAGACAGTCAACAGGCCGGGTGTTGTGCTCCACCATCTTTCGTCCCGGCGGAAAGAAGTTGCTCGCCAAAGGTCATCAGTTGAGTGAAGAGGATGTGAAACTGCTCGAGACCGAAGGCATGCGGGAAGTTTGGGTCACCGAACTGGAAGAAGGCGAAGTCGGTGAAGATCAGGCCGTCACACGGGTCGGGATGGAGATGGGATGCGGCGCGCTCGAAATCCGCCTCGCGGCCGGAGGCCGCGCCAACCTGTTCGCGACCGAGCCTTCCTGCAACCTCATCGACGAGGAACTGCTCAAGCAGATCAACTGCACCTCCAGCATCGCCATCGCGACCATGCCGAACTTCTCTTACGCGGAGCCGGGCCGGCGCGTGGCCACGGTCAAAAGCGCTCCCTTCGCCATCGCCCAAGCCGAGCTCGAGGCCGTCACGAACATCCTCACCGAGCAGGGTCCAATTCTGCAGGCACGGCCCATCCGGAAGCCCACCGTCGCTGTCCTCTATACGGATCCCAACCACGGCGATCGCGCCCGTCTGATGTTTGAAACCATCATGCACCAGCGCATGGAGCCGTACCCGTTGGGCGGTGTACAATCCCTCGCCGTGGTTGAGCGCGAGGATGCCGTCGTGCGCGGTCTGGAGAGTCTGCTCCGCACCAAACCCACCGTAATCCTGGTCGCCTCGACAACGGCGCCCGCCGGCCCGTACGACACCATAGGCCGGGCAATCTGCAAAGCCGGCTGCCAGATCGACCGTTTTATGGCGCCCGTCGAACCGGGCAACCTGCTGCTACTGGCCTATCACGGAGATACGCCCATCATCTCTGCGCCGGGCTGCTTCCGGTCGGCCAAGACGAATGTCGTCGACCTCATCCTGCCGCCGGCCCTGGCCCAATATCGCGTCTCCGGCTGGGAGATCGCCTCCCTCGGCCACGGCGGGCTTCTCATCTAACACGCTTTCCTCCACACCCGCAGGGCGATCCTCCACTGTCCCGCGGGTTTTACCGGCCGGGCGCCTGACCAACGCCCGGCCGCTTTCTTTCCCGCCGTACGGGCCATCCGCGTGGTCCTGATATCCTGAAGCTGAAAAACGAAGCCGGCAGAGTCCTCCCCCGGATGCACAAGGCGTAGCCAATGGCGATTCTCAGTATCAGCGGCGAAGCGGGCTGCCGGGCGGAAGATTTGGCCCGGCTTCTCGCGCCCCGCTTGAGCTACGAACTTCTTATCAGCGACGGGCTCGAACAGATCCTCGGCGACAGCCGGAAACAAAACGAAGAACTGCCGGACCGTGCATGGCCTCTGCTCGCCGCCGACGTCCTCATCCGCCGCGCCGCTCACGGCGGCCTCATCTACTGCCTGCCCGGCGGACAGTTCCTGCTTCGCGGTCTCCCGGATGTCTTCCGGGTCCACCTCGCCGCCTCGGAGACTAGCCGCATCGGCGCGTACATGGCCGATGAGGGACTCACACGCAGCGCCGCCATCGAGCGTCTCAAACACGACGAACAGCAGCAGGCCGCCCTCAACAAACTCCGCTTCGGCCGTACCCGCCTCCACGCCTCCAGCGTCAGCCTCATGCTCAATACCGAATCCCTCGATACCCCGCAGCAGGCCGCCGTCGTCGAGGCCGCACTCCACGCCCGCGGCGCCATCGACGCCGCCGGAATCGGCGCCGCCGTCCAGGCCCAGATGCTGTTCGGCATCCGCCTGAAACTCGCCCGTTTCGGCATCAGCCCTCCAGGCGAGATCGCCACCCGCCGCCCCATTTTCAGCCACCCCAGCGAGGAAATTTTCGCCAAATTACTCGATTTCTACCGCATTCCCTGGGAATACGAACCCCGCAGCTTCCCCCTCCAGTGGGACTCCGAAGGCCGCGTGATCGAAGCCTTTACCCCCGACTTCTTCCTCCCCGAGTTCGACCTCTACGTGGAGCTCACCACCATGAAGCAGGCCCTCGTCACCCGCAAGAACCACAAAATCAAGCTGCTCCGCGCCATATACCCGCACATTAACATCCAGGTGTTCTACCAGAAGGACATTCAGGACCTCATCCTCAAATACGGAGACGCCCGCACGCCCGGCGAGCTACACCACGCATGACGTCCGCCGAACCGCGCATTGAGCGCATCCTCTTCACGGAAGAACAGGTCAACCAGCGCCTCGACGAAGTCGCTGCCGAAATCTCGGCCCAGTATTCCGGCCGCGAATTGAAACTCATCGGCGTCCTCAAAGGCTCCGTCTTCTTCCTCACCGCCCTCGCCCGGCGCCTCACCGTCCCCGTCAAAATCGACTTCCTCGCCATCTCGCCCTTCGTAAACCCGGCCGGCGCGCCCGGCGTCGTCCGTATTTCCAAGGACCTCGACGAGGGCATCCAGGGCGAGCACGTGCTGCTCGTCGAAGACATCATCGACACCGGCTTCACCGCCCGCTACCTGCTCCGCAACCTCGCCAGCCGCGGCCCGGAGTCCATCGGCCTCTGTACACTACTCGACCGCACCACCCGCCGCCTCGCCCAGATCACCATCGACTACCGCTGCTTCGAAATCCCCGACCGCTTCGTCGTCGGCTGCGGCCTCGACTTCAAGCAGCTCTACCGTAACCTCGGCTACATCGCCGTACTGAAACCCGATTGAGCCCGTCCGTTGTCCCTATAATGGGGATGCACCCGCACTCCCATGTCCACCGCGATTGAGGCCTACGTACGCGAGCACGAGCAGCGCCTGCTCGAGGAAATCAAGGACCTGCTCCGCATCCCCAGCATCAGCACCGCGCCGGAGCATAAAGCCGACGTGCGCCGCGCCGCCGAATTCGTGGCCGGGAAAATGGGCGCCGCCGGCCTGGAAAACGTCGAAATCATCCCCACCGACGGCCATCCCCTCGTCTACGGCGACTGGCTGCACCAACCCGGCAAGCCCACCGTGCTCTGCTACGGCCACTACGATGTCCAGCCCGCCGACCCGATCGAACTTTGGCGCAATCCCCCCTTCGAACCGGTGCTGGAAAACGGCAACCTCGTCGCCCGCGGCGCCGCCGACGACAAGGGCCAGATGTACACCCACATCAAGGCCGTCGAAGCTCTGCACGCCGTCCACGGCAAACTCCCCCTCAACGTGAAATTCCTCATCGAGGGCGAAGAGGAAGTCGGCGGCGAGTCGATCGCCAAGTATGTCGCCCAAAACCCCGCCCGGCTCAAGGCCGATGTCGCCCTCGTCTCCGACACCGAACTCTTCGCCGAAGGACTGCCCACCCTCTGCATCGGCCTCCGTGGCCTCGTCTATACCGAAGTCGTCGCCCGCGGCCCAGCCAAGGACCTCCACTCCGGCATATACGGCGGAGTGGCTCCCAACGCGGTATTCGGCCTCATCGAACTGCTCTCGAAATGCAAGGACGCAAACGGCCGTATCCTGATCCCCGGCATTTACGACGACGTGCGCGCGCCGGCCCCCGAAGAACTCGAAAGCTGGTCCCGCCTCCCCTTCGATGAAGCCGAGTTTCTCCGCGCTGAAGTCGGCGCCTCGCGGCTGACCGGCGAACCCGGCTACACCGTCCTCGAGCGCACCTGGGCCCGCCCCACGCTCGAAGTCCACGGCATCGCCGGGGGATTCACCGGCGCAGGCGCGAAAACGGTCATCCCCGCCACCGCGACCGCCAAACTCAGCCTGCGCCTCGTACCGGATCAAAACCCGGACCGCGTCCTCGCCGCCGTCCGGAGTTTTCTCGAAGCCAACGCCCCCGCGGGCATCTCGATCGAACTCCGCGTGCTCAGCGCCGGCCCCCCGCTCACCGTCAACCCTCACCACCCCGCCATGGAGGTCGCGGCCCGCGTCTTCGCAGAGGCGCTCGGCAAGCAAACCGTCTTCATCCGTAGTGGCGGCTCTATCCCCGTGGTCGGCGACTTCGCCACCCATTTGGGCATCCCCTCCATCCTTATGGGCTTCGGCCTGCCCGACGATGGCCTCCATTCGCCCAACGAGAAATTCCGGTTGGAGAATTACTACACGGGTCTCCGAACCGTGGCGCGCTTTTTCGAGGAGTACGGACGCTAGGGCCCGCGTAACCAGCCGGCGGTAGAACCAGAGTGCCGATCGAAACACAGACACCCGGCGCCGGACACCGCTCGCAGGCTGAACAGGTGGCGCGATCGGCGGGCATCGTCTCCCTCGCCGTCCTCGCCAGCCGCCTGAGCGGGCTTCTGCGCGAAATTGTCCTCGCCCGATTCTTCGGCGCAGGCGCCGTCTACGACGCCTTCCTCCTCGGCTTCCGCGTCCCCAATCTCGCGCGCGACCTCTTCGCGGAAGGCGCTCTCTCCTCCGCCTTCGTCCCCACGTTCACCCAAACGCTCGCCCGCCGCGGCCGCGAAGCCGCCGCCGAACTTTCGAGTCTCACCGCCTCGGCCATACTCATCGTCGTCGGCGCCGTCTGCGCCTTCGGCGCCATCTTCGCTCCCGTCATCATCGAACTCCTCGCACCCGGCTTCCACTCCATCCCTGGCAAGTTCGAACTCGCCGTCCACCTCACCCGCATCATGTTCCCCTTCCTGCTCCTGGTCGCCCTCGCCGCGCAGGCCATGGGAATTCTCAACTCCTGCGACCGCTACGCCGTCCCCGCTCTCTCATCCACCGCCTTCAACGTCGGCTCGCTCGGCCTCGGCCTCTTTCTCGGCTTCGTCATCGGCCAACGCATTGGCCTCACTCCCATCGCAGGCATCTCCGTCGGCGTCGTTTTAGGCGGTGCGCTCCAACTCGCCGTTCAGATCCCTTCCCTCCACCGCCTGGGCTTTCACTTCCGCTTCCGTATCAATTGGTCGGACCCCGGCCTTCGCCGCATTCTTCAACTGATGGGCCCGGCCCTCCTTGGCTCCGCCGCCATTCAGATCAACGTGATGGTCAACACCAACCTCGCCTCGCGCATCCCCGGCGATGGCCCCGTAAGTTGGCTGCAGTACGCTTTCCGCTTCATGCAGCTTCCCCTCGGCCTGTTCGGCGTCGCCATCGCCTCGGCCACGCTGCCCTCCATCTCTCGCAGCGCCGGCGATGGCAACATCGACGAGTTCCGCCGTACCGTGGCCCACTCGCTCGGCATGGTCTTTCTCTTCACCCTGCCCTCCTCCATCGGCCTCGCCGTCCTCGGCAGAACCATGATTGGCGCCATTTACCAGGGCGGCCACTTCCACGCGAACGACACCAATCAGACCGCCATCGCTCTGGCCTGCTATGCCATCGGACTAACCGGCTACTCCGCCATGAAAGTGCTCAACCCCGCCTTCTACGCCCTCCACGACGCCCACACCCCCATGTGGACCGGCCTCGCCTCCATCGCCCTCAACCTCGCCATTGCCCTCACTCTGCTTCGGGCCTTCGGCCTCGGCCACGCCGGCCTCGCGCTATCGACCTCCGCGGTCGCCGTCGCCGGTGCCGCCGCCCTGTTCCTGATTCTTCGCAACCGCCTCGGCGGCATTCACGGCCGCGCTCTCTTCTCCAGCTTCTGGCGCATCGGCGTCGCCAGCGTCTTCATGGGCGCCGTCGCCTTCGCCACAAGTCACGCCATCGAAGGCTGGCTCGGCGAAGGCCGCCTCGCCCGCCTCGCCGACCTCGCCGTCTCCATCCCGCTCAGCGTCCTCGTCTTCTATTCGATCTGCCGCCTGCTCCGCGTCGACGAACTCGCCCTCGCCACTCGTTCCTTCTTCGCCCCTTTGCGCCGCCGGTCCGAGGCGCTCTGAGCGCGCGGTTTGGAATGGTGAGGCTGGCTCTTCCGGCTCAGCAGCCAGACAGAG
>JAJYKC010000127.1 GCA_021788955.1 Acidobacteriota bacterium | reverse complement strand
GTTTACATCGTCGACGGCCTCCAGCGGATCAGCGCCGGCAGACGGTTCTTGCGAGATGGAGGGAGGCCGCTCATCGGGGCGATGGTTCACTTCGGGACCACCGAGGCGTGGGAGCGAGACCGGTTCGACGTTCTCAACCAGAGAAGGATCAAGCTCTCTCCAAACGTTCTGCTGCGCAACCGCGCCGCGCAATATCCCGCGCTTGGGCATCTCTATCACCTCTGTGCACATGACGAATCGTTCGTGCTCTGCCAGCGGGTTTCGTGGTCGCAGTATATGCGCCGCGAGGAATTGCTGACGGCCCTGTCCTTTCTAAGGACCGTGATGCGGCTCCACGGCCAATTTGGCGCCGGCCGCTACATCACCGTGCCAAGCCTGTGCGATGCGCTGACTCCCATGATGGCCAACGTGGGCCAGACCGCGATAATTGAGAACGTCAAAACGTTTTTCGATCTTCTCGATGGCGCCTGGGGCGTGCGCGACATTCTCTGTAAAGACCGCGCGACGCACCTCAAACTCGGGTTTCTTTCGGCGCTCGCGGGCGTGCTCTCCGAGTATCCGGTTTTCTGGAGTGGCCGGAGCCTCCGCATCGATCGCGACATGGCGAAGAAGATCGGGCAGTTTCCACTCAACGAGCCAAACATCCAAGCCATGTCCCGCAGCGGCTCGAGCGCGACGATCGCCGTGTTGGGGCGGCTCATCACGGACCACATCAACGCCGGTAAGCGGACTCGCCGGCTGGCCAAGCCTGATCCACATCGCGGTGGCACGCGCGTCCCGCTGTAGCCCTTCAATCACCAGGAGGAAATCACATGGAAGAGCAACGGCTAATCACTGCCATCGCTGCGCTCTTGAAGCGAAGCCGCAGCCCGATCCAGTTCACCGATGCGGAGATGGAGGCAGCGCGATCCGATATCGCCGGGGGATCGCGCGTGCTGCTGACCACAACCGATCAGTTCGGCGAAGGCAGATGCACCACCTACCATATCGACCTCGTTCAGGAGGGACTGTGATGATTCCGGGATCGTGGTGCCTCCACGACTGGGGCTTCCCGCGCCGGTGGGCGGAATTTGAAGGCCGGCGAGACGTCGACGTGCAGACGTGCGCGAAATGCGGGGCGCGACGGCTGTCACCTGTGCAATTCGGCCCCGAGCGGCGGCCCGCGGAGATCGCGCCGCATGCGGATTCGATCCGCCAGGAGGCCTGCTGAATGGGCGCACAGCAACTCGTGATGGAAAATCTCCGGCTTGCCGCCAGCATTGCGGGTGCGATGGCAAAACGGCTGCCGCGACACGTCGACCCCCAGGACGTTCACCAGGATGCGCGGCTCGGCTTGATATGCGCAGCCGCGAAATATGAGCCACGGCGGAAAGTGGCGTTCGGGTCGTATGCGCGCGGCCGTATCGGCGGCGCCGTGCTCGATGGACTGCGTCAGACGGATCACCTCTCACGGAGCGCGCGGGCCAGGATCAGGGCAGAAGGAACTGAGCCGCCCATCGGTCCGCTGCAGTTGGACACTCCGGAGAAAATTCCCGGCGCGCTGGTGGCGCCCGATCAATACGTGGCGGGGGCTGAACAGCAGCGGCTTTTGACCGCCGCGATGGACACCTTGCCGCCGCGCCTGCGGATTGTGGTCCGTGCTTACTACCACGGCGGCAAAACCATGCACGAGATCGGGAACTGTCTGGGCGTGAACGAAAGCCGGATTTCACAGATCCACGCCCGCGCGCTGTGCCTCCTGCGCCGGTACTTCAAGCAGCGCGGCTTGACGTCCTATGCCCCGTTTGCGATCCCCCGATCGCCGGAGGTGCGGCCGTGATCCGGGTCCGCGAGAAGGTGATCGTAACCCAGATCATGACGGCGCTGAGGAAGCATCCCGGCGTGATCGTCCGGAAGCGCCACGGCACCGCCATGGGCGTGGCCGGTGATCCGGATCTTTACGGGAGCGTAAACGGCAGGCACTTCGAGCTCGAGGTCAAACGGCCCAACGAGCCGCACTCCCAGTTGACCACGCTCCAGGCCCAGCGCCTGCAAGAGTGGCGCGTCTACGGGAAAGCCATCACCGGCGTGGTGCGCTCGGTGGAAGAAGCGCTGGAGATCCTGGGTTTGAAGCGGCCGCCCGAACCGGTTTGGATCTGCATGGGGTGCCGCGGTTATCGCTGGCAGAGCGAGGAACCACCCGCCCGCTGCCCGAATTGCGGGCACATCCATTTCGAAAGAGAGGCGGTATGAAGCGCCCACACGACCGCGAATTGGATCAGCTCTGGTCCGGTCTGACGAAGGCGATTGCGCAAGTAAAAGCCACCGAGGAATCCACCATAAAGCGCCTGGAGGAGATTCGGGAGGACAAGGATCGCCTCCTTCGAATCCGGTGCCAAATCGAGGCCAGGATGACCGGAGGATAGCGATGCTCTCTCACTGGAGAAGGGTTGCCGCACCGATAATTGCGAAGGTCTTGGCCGAAAGCAGGGGGAAGCCGGAGGCGGAGGTCCGTGCCGCGCTTCGCGCCGCATATCCGTTCGGCCCCCACCGGCACCACCCCTACAGAATCTGGCTCGACGAGATTCGCATTCAGACCGGGCTCCGCCCGATCGATTCCCATGTGCGGCGGTTGCAGGGCCGGCGGCCGGAACCTCCGGACCCGCGACAACAAAACCTCCTGCTATGAACGTGCTCCTGATCCAGATCGACGGCAAGCTGCCGAATCTCGCACTGATGCGAATTGCGGCGCACTACCGCAGGCGTGGCGATCGCGTCGAGCTGCGCCGCGGCGCCGATTGCGGCGGCCTATTCGATGAGCATTTCGATCGCGTGTACGCCAGCACGATCTTCGAGCGCAGCCGGCCGCTCGCCTACAGCGTGCTCGATGCTTATCCCGAAGCGGTCATCGGCGGTACCGGGTGGGATCTCGTCCGGAGGATCGAGCAGCTTGGAATCACCACGCGCAGCGTCGATTATTCGATTTACCCCAGTTACCGACAGAGCATCGGGTTCACCATGCGCGGGTGTCGCCTGCGGTGCCCATTCTGCGTGGTACCGGCGAAGGAGGGTCACGCCCGCGCCGCCGGCACCATCGCCGAAATTTGGCGGGGCGATCCGTGGCCGCGGGAAATCGTTCTGCTCGATAACGACTTTTTCGGCAGTCCGGCATGGCGCGAACGGCTCCGCGAGATCCGGGATGGCCGGTTCAAGGTTTGCGTCACCCAGGGCATTAACGCCCGGATCCTGACGCCGGAGCAGGCCGAAAGCATCGCCTCGGTCGATTACCGCGATTCGAATATGAAAGAGCGCCGGCTGTACACGGCGTGGGATAGCGCGCGTGACGAAGCGCGTTTCTTTGCCGGCCTCGAGCTGCTATGCCGGAACGGAGTACGGCCGCGCCACCTGCTCGTCTACATGCTGATCGGCTACGTGCCCGGCGAGACGCATGCGGACCGCGATTACCGGCGGCGCAAACTCCGCGAATTCGGCGCGCTGCCGTACCCGATGCCGTATCACCGCACGCCGGAGCTGGTCGGCTTTCAACGGTGGGTCGTCGGCGCCTATGACAAGCGCGTTTCTTGGGAGGATTGGCGCGCCGCAAATTACCAGCCACGCCAGCTTCGACCGAACGCTCCGCCGCCTGAACATCTGCTCGCGCGGGAGGTCCTGTGACCGCGCCAATGTATGGCCGCGAGGCCTTGCACCGGCTGCGCGAGCAACAGGCGGCGGCCCAGGAACCAGAGCGACAAGCATCGCTGCTGGAAGAGATCCCCGCAGACGCGCCCATGGTCGATGCCACGCTCACGGCCTGGAACGGCGAGCGGTTCGTGGATTACGACAAATGGCTGGCCACCGCACCGCTCGCTAGGGGCGTGCCGCCGGAAACAGGCGCGCGGGACATCCCCGCCAGCGCGGCCAGCGTCACCGCTGACTGCGGCGGCACCCGAGTATGGCTCGTACGCGATGGCGACCGGTGGGCGATGTTCGCAGGGGCGCGAAAAGCGAGTAGCAGGCGGCGCGATTTTGCCTCGCCCTTCCTGGCACACGCGATCCGGACGGCAGAGCAATGGTATGGCGTGCCAGCCGGCGGCTGGCGCGCCGAAGGGGGACGGAATGGAAGCGGAGCAGAGCCAGAGAATACAGAACACGCGAAATGACGCGGCGGTCCTCCGCTGCGGACACAACTTTCCGCTCACCGAGTGCCCGTACCGATGTTGCGCCAGCAAAGCGTTGCTGCGCGCCGCGAAAACCATCGATCGCCAGATCATGGGCGGGCATCCTGTCGGCCACGACGCGGTTGTAGCGCTGCGGGCCGCCATGAAACTCGCTGGCGTGAAACCGGCGCCAGACCGCCTGGCGAAGCCCGGCCTGTGTACTCCGGATCGCTATTTCCGCACTTACACCGGCAAGCACGTTCATGCGCTCTGTCCCTCTCCGGATGAGATCGATATCGAAGACATCGCACATGCGCTCTCGCAGATGTGCCGGTTCCTGGGCCACACGGATGGTTTCTGCACGATTGCGCAGCATTCGGTGTTGGTGAGCGAGTTGGTGCCCCGCGAGGACGCACTTTGGGGACTCCTGCACGACGCCAGCGAAGCCTACCTCTGCGATCTGCCATCGCCGATCAAGTGCGACACCGAAATGAGCTTCTACCGGGCTGCGGAGAACCGCCTCATGCTGGCGATTTGCAAGCGATTCGGCCTACAGCCGCAGATGCCCAGGTCGGTAATCGCCGCCGATAGGCTTGCGCTGGCGACCGAATTCCGCGACGTGACTACCGTGGATGATCCCGACTGGATCCTCGCGGAATGCGGCGTTGCGCCCCTGTCGGATCTCATTATTATCCCCTGGCCGTCCATAGTCGCCGAGGACCGCTTTTTGCGCCGTTTCTGGGACCTGGCCAAATGACTCCGCTCGAATTTCTGGCTTTGCTCTGGGACGGCAAGCCAGAAGAGCAGTTCATCCTGATCTGGACTCGGCCCGACAAGCGTTCGCGGTGGTTTACCCAGGTCCCGGCCGCTGCCGAATACATCGCCGGGATCAACGGCGCCCGCGACGTGTACGCCGGCATCGGCTTATCCGGCAGAGATTATGGGCCGAACCGCCGCTGCGTATCCGAGGAAATCACCTGCATCAGCGGGATCGGTGCCGATTTCGACCTGCTCTCCGACGCCCACAAAGGCAAAGCCCTGCCGCAAACGGTCGAGCAGGCGTTGTCGATTCTGCCGCAGGGCATGGCTCCGACGTTCACCATTCTCACCGGAAATGGCCTGCAACCGTGGTGGCTTCTGAAGGAGCCGTACGTCTTCGACAGCGCGGAAGACCGCGGGAGAGTGGCGCGGCTCGTAGCCCGCTGGCACACCATGCTGGGCCTGCGGGCCGCCGCTCACGGCTGGACCTACGACCGGCTGTCGGACCTGGCCCGCGTCCTCCGGGTTCCAGGGACGCAGAATCGGAAAGATCCCGCGAAGCCGAAGCCGGTAACGCTCCATAGCCGGACGGACCAGCACTACAACCTGCCCGACTTCGAGGAATTTCTGGATTTCGCCGGTGTGCCGGACGTGGAGGCGCAGGAGAAAGCGGCGCGGGAGTGGCAGGAGCGGTTCAAAGACAAACCCCTGACTATCAACCCGGCCGCGCGCATCCCACAAGAGCTGCTCGATACATGGATGGACCCGGCCAAGGTCGATCCGCAAACCGCTCTGAAGTTCCGCAATACGTGGCTCCACCAGCGCCACGACATGAAGGACCAGAGCAATTCCGGGTACGACATGGCGCTCGCGGATTTCGGCATGGATGCCGGCCTCTCGGAGCAGCAGATCGTTGACCTGATCGTTCACCACCGAGCCGAGCGTGGCCGGAGGGCTCGCCTGACCCTGGATTATTACCAGAGGACCGTCGCGAAAGCCGCTGAGCGGTCCGATGCACCGGCGGCGCCGCTGCCCCCGATTCCGGGCATTCCGGATTCATCGGAGGCTGGCCAGCCGAATTCAATTCCCGGCGCACCTTTAAATAATCAGCCAATATCCGGGCATGGTCGAAGGCCAGGACCTGTGGCAGTTGCTCCGGGGCAAAGACCGCCAGGTTGCGGGCGTCGGATGCGGCCTGGGGCGAACCCCGGCCCCGGGCCACGAAGACGGTGGTGATGGTATGCTGCCGGGGGTCCCGGCCCGGATCGGAGTAAGTGTGGAATTGCCCCAGGAGTTCCACCTCCAGGCCGGTTTCCTCCCGGGCCTCCCGGCGGGCCGCGTCCTCCAGGGACTCGCCGTATTCCACGAAGCCTCCGGGCAAGGCCCAGCCCCAGGGCGGCCGGCCCCGTTCAATCAAGACCAGGCCCTGGTCCCGGTATTCAATGATGATGTCCACGGTGGGCACCGGATTGCGGTATCGCCGGGAGCGGTGGCCGCATTGGGGACAGATTTCTTCCACCATCGCCATCTGAATATTTTCTACCCCTGAGCCGGTTGTCGGCGCGCACCCAGGTGTACGCCACCTCAGGGCGGACACCTGGGTCCGCCCCTATAATCTTAGTTTACATAATATATATTATCAGACGTTATCTTTCTTGTGAGTAATTCCCAAAAATTCTCTCTTAAGAAAAGGTTTGAAGTCTTCATAGTTTAAGGCGACGATACGCCAGTCGCCGCCGCCGGCCGGCCGGCGCATCTGGAAGCGCAAAGGACGCTTGCCCTTGGGATCCTGGACTGTCACCAGGGCCTCGTCCCCTCTGACGTCGATCCTGGCGGTGGCCACTCCTGCGGCCAGGGCTAGGATTTGGGTGTTTGTCAGGTCCTGGAGATAATTCTTGATCAGGCTGTGGATCTGTTTTTCAAAATTATCGTAGAGCTTGGGAAAGATATGGCGGGCAAATTGGCGGCCCAGA
>JAJYKC010000126.1 GCA_021788955.1 Acidobacteriota bacterium | reverse complement strand
CAATGTGGAGAGATGTTGTTTTCGACCTTAGCGACCTTACACAATCTAAGGCACTACCTTGACACGATGCGACAAATCAGGCAGGCTATACTGCTTGGGAGATTTCCGGCGTATCTGAGCGCCGCGCGTTCCGTCTCAGCGGTTTAGCGTGGTGCGGCGGGGGCCCCGGTTTTTCTCGCCCGGCCTTACTTTAAATGATATTTCCAATGTTGGCAGCCTTTCTGCAGGTTCAGCCGTCTTCGAACCCGATCATGGGTTTTCTGCCGCTGATTCTGATCGCGGTTGTTTTTTACCTGCTGGTATTCATGCCGATGCAGCGGCAGCGGAAGCAGCAGCAGCAGATGCTGAAGAGCCTGGAAGCGGGCAACGTAGTCGTTACGACGGGCGGCATTGTGGGGACGATTGTCGCCATAAACACGGGCGACGACACGCTGGTGCTGCGGGTGAAGCCGGACAATATCAAGTTGCAGGTGGCGCGGTCCGCGGTGTCGTCACTGGTGACGGAGGAGAAGAAAGCGTAGCGCGCCCGTGCCGGCCGCGCTCTGCTACTTTGACTAAAGGCTCCGGGAGACCGGCAGCCGGGTTTTAGGGACATGAAACGAAATCTTCAGATTAAATTCGGCGTGATCGTCGCCACGATTCTGCTTTGTTTGTTCGGCATCTTCGGTCTGCCGACGTCGCTGGCGCAGGTGAAGGAGAATTTCCAGAAGAACATTCACCTGGGATTGGACCTGCGGGGCGGCAGCCACCTGGTGCTGCAGGTGCAGTTGCAGGACGCCTTCATGGCGACGGCGGATGTTACGATGCAGCGGCTGCAGGAAGAGCTGAAGAAGCAGGGCGTGGTGCTGCCGCCGATGGACCGGAACTCGCCCGCGACGCTGGACGACGCGGACAAGATTCAGATCAACGTGCACGGGGTGCCGGGGGACAAGACGAGTCTGTTCCGGAACCTGGTGGCGGAGCAGTTTCCGGACTGGATTCTGACGCCGGTGTCGAGCACGGATTACCGGATGACGGTCAAGCCGAGCGAGGCGATCAAGCTGAAGCAGGACACGCTGACGCAGACGATGCACACGATCGAGCGGAAGATCAACGCGCTGGGTCTGGCGGAGAGTTCGGTGCAGCAGCGGGGGCGGGCGGAAGCCGAGGCGGAGCTGCTGGTGCAGCTTCCGGGCGTGGACGACCCGGCGCGCATTAAGGCGCTGCTGCAGGAGCAGGCCATGCTCGAGCTGTACGAAGTGAAGGACGGGCCGTTTTCGAGCGAGCAGGAAGCGATGGCCAAGCACGGCGGGGTGCTGCCGCTGAACACGAAACTGGTGCACGCGGTGGCGCGGGACGGGCAGGCGTCGGGTTATTATTTGCTGGCGATGAGCCCAGTGATCCGGGGGACGGACATCCGCAGCGCGCACGCGGGCCAGGGCGAGACGCCGGGCCGGTGGGAGACGGATTTCGTTTTGACGCAGGAAGCGGCGCACCGGTTCGAACAGTTCACGGAATCGAATATCGGGAACCGGCTGGCGATTGTGCTGGACGGGAGCGTGATCAGCGCGCCGACGATTCAGAACCGGATCAGCGACACGGGGCGGATCACCGGGGCGGCGAACGAGCAGGAAGCGTCGGATTTGGCTCTGAACCTGACGGCCGGATCGCTGCCGGCGCGAGTGGTGGTGGAAGAAGAGCGGACCGTGGGGCCGTCGCTGGGCGCAGACTCGATTCATGAAGGTTACGTGGCGGGCCTCGCCGGGCTGATCGCGGTGGTGATTTCGATGCTGGTCTACTACCGCGCGGCAGGGATCAACGCGACGCTGGCGCTGGTGTTGAACGCGGTGATTCTGATCGCCGCGCTGGCTTATTTCGACGCAACGCTGACGCTGCCGGGGATCGCGGGAATCATTTTGACCATCGGCATGGCGGTGGACAGCAATGTACTGATTTTCGAACGCGTGCGCGAGGAGTTACGGGCGGGCAAGGGCGTGGCGGCGGCGTTGGACGCGGGCTTCAGCAAGGCGTTTCTGACGATCGTCGACACGCATGTGACGACGGTGGTTTCTTGCGCGTTTTTGTTTTTGTTCGGTACCGGGCCGGTGAAGGGATTTGCGGTGACGCTGGTGATCGGCCTGATAGCGAACGTGTTTACGGCGGTATTCGTGTCCAAGACGATTTTCGACTGGGAACTCAGCCGGAAGCGGGTGGCCACGTTGAGCATCTGAGCCGGGTGTGATATTTTTTCAAACACAATCCGGGAACTAAAAGTTGAAGGCCGGTGTCTAACGTTATCGAATGCCGGCACTGCGAGCTGCATGGAATTCTTTAAGAACACGAATTACGACTTTCTGGGCAAGAAGTGGCCGTTCATCGGGTTATCGCTTCTGCTCTCAGCGGCCGGCATCATCAGCCTTTTTGCGAAGGGCGGTCCCCGGTACGGCATTGATTTTCGCGGTGGCGCATTGATGTATGTGAAGTTCGCGGGCACGCCGCCCGTGGACCGTCTCCGCAAGGCGATCGGCGCGCGGATCCCTGTGGACGTGCAGGAGATCGTCGGGTCGAATGAGGTGATCATCGGCACGGAAGTGCGGAGCGACGCGGCATTGAACGCGGCGCGGCAGACGATGGATCAGACGCTGGAGGCCACGTTTGGAGCGCCGGCGGGAAAACTGGATATCAACAACACGGGGGCGTCGGAACTGGCGGACCGGCTGCGGGAAGCGCTGCAGCGGGCGTCGGTGGCGATGCCGGAGCAGGATTTACAGGCGCTGGCGAAGAACGTCCTGACGTTCCGGGACACGCCGCCGCGGTCGGGCCTGATCACGAGCCTGGACGACCTGGCGAAAGTACAGGGCGTGACGCCGGCGGTGATGACCGTTTTGAAGCAGGAGACGTTTCCGGGGCAGTTTGCGATCCGGCAGACGGAGATCGTCGGGCCGAAGATCGGCGCGGATTTGCAGCACCAGGCGATCCTGGCGGTACTCTACGCTCTGGGCGGAATGCTGGTTTACATCGCGCTTCGGTTTGAATGGATCTACGGTCTGGCGGCGGTGATCGCGGTTTTCCACGACACGATCATAACGATCGGGCTGTTTTCGATCTTCAACAAAGAAATTTCTCTGACCGTGGTGGCGGCGTTGTTGACGCTGGTCGGCTATTCGATGAACGACACGATTGTTGTGTTCGACCGGGTCCGGGAGAACTTGCGGACCAGCCGGCGGGAGCCGCTCGAGGCGGTGATTAACCGAAGCGTGAACCAGACACTGAGCCGGACGGTGTTGACTTCGGGACTAACGTTTCTTACGGCGTTATCATTGTTCCTGTTTGGCGGCCAGGTGTTGAGCGGATTCTCGTTCTGCCTGGTGGTTGGGATTTTGGTGGGCACGTATTCGTCGGTGTTTGTGGCCAGTCCGATTGTTTTGTTCTGGCATAATTTTGCAGACAAGCGGCGGCGGCCGGCGGGTGCTCCCGCGGCGGTGAAAGATACCGCGCGACGCAGCGCGGCGAAGGTGAAGTAGAATAATCCAAGCCCCGCGGCAAGGTCAAGCCGGGCGGGGGATGTGGTGACGGCAATCACGGCGCGGTGAACGAAGGGCCGCGGCGAAAGGCGAAAGGCGAGAGGACATGTTCGAACAATCGTTCGTAGACGGTGTGGGGAAAACAAGAAAGCCCTGGACGATCGCGCTATCGTTCTTCGGGCAGATTGCGTTGATCATACTGCTGGTGCTGATCCCCCTGATATACACGGAGACTTTGCCACGGGCGACGCTGGCCGCGATGCTTACCGCGCCGCCACCACCGCCGCCGCCACCGCCGCCGCCACCGCCGCAGGTGAAGATTGTGCGTGTGGCTCCGCGGCAGTTTGACGCCGGCAAGCTGATGGCGCCGAAGGAAATTCCCAAACAGATCGCGATGATCAAGGAAGACGAACTGCCGCCGCCGAACACGGGTGGCGCAGTGGGTGGGGTACCCGGCGGCGTGCCCGGCGGGACGGCCGGCGGCGTGATCGGCGGTGTGATTGGTGCGGCTCCGCCACCTCCGCCCCCTCCGCCACCGAAGCCGAAGGCGCCCCAGCGGATCCGCGTGGGCGGCAATGTCCAACAGGCGAACCTGATCCGGCGGGTGGTGCCGGTATATCCGCCGCTGGCCAAGCAGGCGCGCATTCAGGGCGTGGTGCGTTTCACGGCGATCATCGGCAAGGATGGCCACATCGAGAACCTTCAGCTTGTGAGCGGGCACCCGCTACTGGTGGCCGCGGCGCAGCAGGCGGTAAGCGAATGGGTTTACCGGCCGACGCTGCTGAACGGCGAGCCGGTGGAGGTAGTGACCACCATCGATGTCAATTTTACGTTAAGCCAGTAAGAGTTAAGTCAGTCAGTTCAATTCAACTCGCAGGAGACAACAATGCTTCTACAGATGCAAGTATGGGCCCTCCTCCTCCTTCAAGAGGGGAGCGCCGTTAGTTTTGACCCGCGCGCCATGTGGGGAAACATGGGCTGGATGGCCAAAACGGTCGTTATTATTTTGTTCCTGATGTCGGCGTGGTCGATTGGGGTCATGATTGACCGCCTGATTGCCTACAACGGCGCCCGGACGCAGTCCCGCCAGTTTGCTCCGGCTGTCGCCGGCGCGCTGCGGGAAGGGAAACTGGACGAGGCGATCAAAATTGCCGATCGTTACAGCAAGAGCCACCTGGCAAAGGTTGTGGTTGCTGGTCTGCAGGAATTCAAGGCGCACCGGGCGAGCAGCGAGATTTCGGGCGAAGAGCTGGAAGCTTCGCGGCGCGCATTGGAACGGGCGCAGGCGATTGTGCATGCCGAGTTAAAGCGCGGCGTCAGCACGCTGGCGACGATCGGCTCGACGGGACCGTTTGTTGGACTGTTCGGCACGGTGGTCGGCATCATCAACGCGTTCAAGGGCATTTCGACTGAGAAGTCGACCGGTCTGGGCGCGGTGGCGGGCGGTATTTCGGAAGCCCTGGTCACCACGGCCGTCGGTTTGTTCGTGGCGCTGCCTGCCGTGTGGATGTACAACTACTTTACGGGCCGCATCGAGGCGTTCGACGTCGAGATGGACAATTCGAGCTCGGAGTTGGTGGACTATTTCATCAAGCAGTCGCAGAAAGCGGCGGCGAAGTAAGGTCCCGAGAGCCTGACGAGTTGATATCGGCGCGCGGCGTCAAGGCGCCGCGCGCCGGGAAAAAAGAGGAAACTCATGGCAAAACCTAAAGCTCCGGCCGCCATCGCCGACATCAACGTTACTCCGATGGTGGACGTCATGCTGGTGCTACTGATCATCTTCATGGTCATCACGCCGATGCTTTCCAAGGGCGTCAGCGTGGACATGGTGAGGACGAAGAACGCAGTGGCGATGCAGGACGCCGACAAGGAAGACGCGGTGATGGTGGCGGTCACGCGCGACGGCAAGACATACCTCAGCCCTGGGAATCAGCAGGTGACGCCGGACAATCTTCCGGGCAAGGTGAAGGATCTGCTGACGAACAAGCTGGACAAGACGGTATATATTAAGAGCGATTCGCGGGCGCGGTACGAGGTCGTGGAGACGGTGGTCGATAATTTGCGTGCAGCGGGAGTGGACCAGTTAGGGCTACTGACCGAGCAGCAGCCGTCACAGGCCGAGATGGCGCAAGAGAAGAAAGCCGGCAGCTAGCAAGCCGGCGAAAAGAGGAATCAGGCAAGGAGATAGCGTATGGCAATGGCAGTGGGCGGCCCGGGCGAGGGGCCGAAATCCGACATCAACATGACTCCGCTGATCGATGTGTTGCTGGTGCTGCTGATCATTTTCATGGTGATCACGCCGCTGACGCCGCACGGCCTGGATGCGCTGGCTCCCCAGCCGCCGAAGGATAACAAGCAGCCGCCTCCGGATCAGGACCGGACGGTGGTGATTGTCATCGACAAGGACGGCAGCGTGAAGATCAACCAGGAGCCGACCGACATGACGAAGCTGGGTCCGCGGCTCGAGGATATCTTCAAGACGCGCGCCGAGCGTGTGGTGTTTGTGAAGGGCGATCCGAACCTTGAGTACCAGGCCGTGGCCAAGGCGATTGATATCGCCAAGGGCGCCGGTATTGACAAGGTCGGACTGATGACGCCCGGCGTGGAGGCCGGGAAGTAGAGCCAAGGAGGCGCCGTACTTTTCGCGAATCCCATGAAAAAACCGATTGTGCTAACCGCGGTGGCCGTGCTCGCTCTGGTGAGCAGCGGCTGCGGAGTGATGGACAAACTGAAGGCGCGCGACCAACTCAACAAAGGCGTGGAAGCGTATAAGAACGCCAAGTACGGCGAGGCGGTAGACCACTTCAAGCAGGCCATCGAACTCGATCCGACGAATCCGAACGCCCGGCTGTATCTGGCCACGGCGTACATGAACCAGTACATTCCCGGCGCCGACTCTCCGGACAACAATAAGAACGCGCAAGCAGCCCGCGACGAGTTCCAGAAGGTGCTTCAGGACAACCCGAACGACAAAATGGCCGTTCAGTCGCTCGCCTCGCTGAGCTATTCGGAAGCGGGCGGTATTTCCGACATGGACGCGAAGCTGAAGAAGCTGGACGAAGCGCGGAAATGGAACGATCGGCTGATTCAGATCGATCCGAACAGCAAGGAAGGCTATTACACGCTGGGCGTGATCGACTGGGCGAAGTGGTATCCGAACTACACGGCGGCGCGGGTCAAGCTGGGGATGAAGCCCGAGGATCCGGGACCGATCAAGGATAAGAAGGCGCGGGAGGAGTTGAAGGACAAGTACGACGCGATGATCCAGGACGGCATCAAGAACCTGGAGGCGGCGCTGAAGATCGACCCGCAGTATGACGACGCGATGTCGTATCTGAACCTTCTGATCCGCGAGCGGGCGGACCTGGACGACAACACGGACGACTACAAGAAAGACATCGCCACGGCCGATATGTG
>JAJYKC010000125.1:4040-6945 GCA_021788955.1 Acidobacteriota bacterium | reverse complement strand
CGCGCCGGGGGCGCGTAAAAACGGCGTCGAGCTCATCATCGACACCTGCCTGCACTCTCCGGAAAAGGTCACCATCCTCGCCTACGGGCCGCTCACCAATATCGCGCTTGCGCTGCGCGCCGAGCCCCGCCTGCGCGACAAAATCGAGCGCATCGTCCTCATGAACGGCGTGTTCTTCCGCCCAGGGCTGGAATACAATACGATGACCGACCCGGAGGCCTCGGCCATTGTGTACTCATCCGGTCTGCCGGTAGAAACCGTCGGGCTCGACGTGACCATGCAATGCCAACTCACGGCAGCGCAACTGGCGCGGATGGAAGCTTCCACGCTGCCGACCGTGGGTTTTCTCATGCAACTCATTCATCTGTGGCAGGGCGCCAACCCGGGCCATCTGCCGATTCTGCACGATCCGCTCGCCATCGCCGTGACCGACCGCCCGGATCTCGTTACCCTGCGTACCGGACGCGTCGAAGTCGAGACGCGAGGCACACCGCACGAAACCTACGGCATGTCCGTTTTCCATCCGGATCCGGCTGGAAACGTCCACGTCGCCGAGGAGGTCGACTCGGCCGGCGTGGTCGATTTCTTCCTCGGACGGGTACTGGCCCCACCGCGATCGATACACTGACACCTTATGTCCAATCAAAAAATCCGCTGGGGTGTGCTCGGTGCGGCCGGCATCGCCCTGAAGAAAGTCATCCCCGCGATGCAGCTTGGCGAAGTAACGGAGGTGACCGGGATCGCCTCGCGCGATCTTGCCAAGGCGAAGGACGCCGCGGCGCGCTTGGGCATCCGGAAGACCTACGGCTCTTACGAAGACCTGCTCGCGGACCCCGAGATCGACGCCGTCTACATCCCTCTGCCGAACCATCTCCACGCGCCGTGGGCGATTCAGGCAGCCTCAGCCGGCAAGCACGCGCTGTGCGAGAAGCCGGTCGCGCTCAACCGGTTAGAAGTGCTCGCGATGATCGAGGCGCGGGACCGGCATCACGTCAAGATCGGCGAGGCATTCATGGTCCGCACCCATCCGCAGTGGCTGCGCGCGAGAGAAATCGCGCAATCGGGGGAGATCGGGGCAATCCGGGGTTTCCTGGGTGCCTTCAGCTACTTCAACGACGACCCGCATAACATCCGCAACGTGGCGTCCTACGGCGGGGGAGGCCTGATGGACATCGGCTGCTACCCGATCTTCACCTCGCGATTCTTGCTCGGCGAGGAACCAAAACGTGTAATCGCCGCTATCGACCGCGACCCGAAATACGATACGGACCGGCTCACCTCCGCGATCCTCGACTATCCCTCCACCCAGGCGGTCTTTTGCTGCAGCACACAGATGACGCCGTACCAGCGGATCCAGATCCTCGGAACGGCAGGGCGCGTCGAAATCGAGATCCCCTTCAACGCTCCGCCGGACCGGCCGACGCGGCTGTTTATCGACACGGCCGGCGACCTGGCCGGCTCCGGCATCCGCACCGAATCATTCCCGGTCTGCGACCAGTACACGCTGCAGGGAGATGCGTTTTCGCGCGCGATTCTGAATCATACGGAAGTCCCCGTGCCGCTCGAAGACGCGCTCCACAACCTCGCCGTGATCGAGGCGTTGTTCCGGAGCGCGGAGACCGGCCATTGGGAAACGCCAACGGCCTGAAAAGGCAAAAGAAAAGGCCCGCGCCGGTTTCGCCCGGCCGGGCCTCTTTCGGTCTTTCACTAAACTCTGCGCAGCCTGATGCTAATGAACGTGAGCGGCCCGGTAGCGCGAGACGATCGCATTCATCTGATCTTTCAGACGAAGCTTGATCTTCTTCAGGCGCTGCTCTTCCGCCTCGTCGGCCGGTGTAAGATGTTCCTTCGTTTCAATCGCTTCCAGCATGTCGTGGTATTTGGCATGTTCGGAAGCGAGTTGCCGGAACTCCTCGTCGGTCTGCATCAGGTGCGCGCGCAATTCTTCTTGCGTGTTCTCCATCAGGTTTGGTCTCCTTTTGCGAGATATGCCGCGCCGAGTCGTGCGTCCCCGTCGGAGAGTGGGGCTCGGTGGGTGCTAGTCGTGAAAACCATGCACAATGCAAGGAAGGTCCACCGAAGGGCCTTCGCAATGTGAAAGTATCATGAAAAGAACCTCATGACAATACCGGCCTCGGGGGGCGACTCGTAGTACCCAGGCCGTACCCCGACCTCCTCGAACCCCAGTTGCTTGTAAAGATTACGTGCCGGGGCATTGGATTCACGAACTTCCAGGAAGTGATCGCCCGGCCAGCGCTCGATTTCAGCCCGAATCAGGAGGCCGGCGACCCCGCGGCGGCGGAAGGCGGGATGGACGGCGACGTTGAGGATCTCGCGCTCCCCTGGGACAATGGGGCGGCTGACCAGGAACCCGGCGATCCGGCCGTCGCATTCGGCGACGTGGCAGTCGAAGCGCAAGTAGTCTTCGGGCCTCCACTGCGCCGCTTCCATAGCGGTGGCTTGGATGGCGCTCAACTCGGGGAGGTCTTCCTTCCGGACCGGACGAAGCAGAAACTCCACGCCGGCGAGTTGGCGCAGAAGATAGCGCTGGGCTTCCCCGATCCGGTTCCAACCGAAGCGCCGATGCGCCGCCTCGTACCCTTTCTGGGCAATGCTTCGGCGCAGGGCCGGACCGGAAAGCAGGGTCGTTGCCGCTTCGACGAACGCCTCTATCCCGTCGGCGATCCACACCGTTTCGCCGTGCATCAGACCGAGGCCGGCGCAACCCGAGGAGGTACTGAGCACCGCGCGGCGCATGGCCAGCGCCTCGATCAGTTTCACGTTGGTCCCGGCGGAGACCAGCGTGGGAACAAGCACCAGATTCGTCTCCTCGTAGAGCGGGCGCACGTCGGCGACGAACTCGAACAGGCGCATGCGTTCGGAAGAAGGTAGCGCTGCGAGCCCG
>JAJYKC010000125.1:0-4030 GCA_021788955.1 Acidobacteriota bacterium | reverse complement strand
CTCACGCCAGTACAGCAAAGGGTCCGGTCCGGCCACCACGGTCAATTCGGCCTTTGGGAAGCGGCGGCGCAGTTCGCCCCACACGCCCTCGAAGAAAAACCGGAACGCCACGATGTTGGGAAAATGACGGAACGAACCGATGAAGAGCATTCGCTCGGCGTCGGATTCGGCGGTGGGAGAGAAACGGTCGAGGTCGACGCCGTTCGGGATGACGGAGGCGTGCTGGATCCCGAGCAGTTCCCGATCTTTGTCCGACATGACCACGACGCGAGGAAAGCGGCGAACCGCGCGTTTTTCGAACCTCTGCCAGCGGAACCGGTCCCACCAGGAGGAAAACGTATGGCTGTGCTGGTGGATCTGGCTGTATAGATCGAACGTCACGTCGTGCTCAACCAGGAGGTCGCCGCCGTACGGAGCCAGGAACGTGTACTCGGCCTGGATCACCTTCACGCTGTCGCGCTGGCGGGCGCGGGCTACCGCCTCGCGCATCGCGGGGGAGCGGAACTCGTGGACCTCTGGCGGCAACAGCGTTGACCAGCGGGGTTCCCGATACCTCGGCTTCGGCACCGCGGTGACCCGTGCGCAAAAGGGCAGCAGAGCCGCCACGGCCTCTTCTGGATCGGTTTCGTAGAACGACAACAGGTAAACATCGAAGCTCCGGGCGATCTCACGAAGCAGCGAGTAGATGCGTACGGCGCCTCCGTGCGAGAGCGGGTACGGAAAGTACGGGGTCAGGATGGCCACGCGCATCCGGCTCAAGTCCGGTGTACGGCCGGCCCATTCACGGCACTCCGAGGGGACGACGGAACGGTCCCGTTTCCAGGGCCAGAGCCAATGCGGGCGTAAGAAGATGCGGTCAAGCGGAACGCCGGCCATGAATAGCAGGGAGGCGATGGGGGCCGAAGGCCGCAGATGAAATCGCTCAAGGCGCGCGTTATAGGCGAGGATGCGGCGCGGAGCCAGCACAGCCGCAGCCCAACTGAGACCGCGGAACGAATCCGAACCGTCGAACAACACCGGCGCCAGGCCGATGCGGTAGTGCCGAAGACGCCGCCATAGCTTGAACGCGGCCCACGGCCAAGGACTACGAGGGACCTCGATTCTCTGCGCCATGCCGGGCGGGACAAAGGGACCGCCGGCGAAGGCAACCACAAAATGACGCCGAGCGGGCTCGAGGGATTGGATCTCGGCGGCCATCGAGGTCGCGCGGGCGGCATCGCCGGTCAAAAAAGACACGACGACCGCCTCAGGGTCCTTGCGAAGTAACCGGAACAGGGCTGCTTTGATTCGTGCGCGCACGGCGGAACCACCGGGCGCGGAACGCACTTCGCGTTCCTCTGCGTTGTGGATGGCCTGTTTCAAGGAAACTCGACCGTGAGTACCTGCGGTCGCTTTCCGGGACGCACTTCGACCGCAATCCGGCGTGGAGGATAGACCCGTCCACATTGAAGCAAGGGAGTCCCGCCCGGCGCGGTGAGCGCCGAGGGATCGTCTACTGCCAAGCGGCTGGCCGAGCCGTCGTCTCCTCGGATCACCAGCGTCATCGCCTTTCCCTTGCAGACTACTTCTGTGAGCGCGCCAGAGATCTTCGCCGTGTTGCTTTGGAGACTCGAATACGGTACCGGCTGCGTCGTGAGCTTCTCGCCACCTGGATTCATGGCACGGTTGGCTTGTTGTTCGGCGGCGTGAATCTCGGCCATGGTCTGCTCCTTGACCCGTTCGAGGTCGGCCGTCTTAGCCGCCTCCTCGCGCTTGCGTTGCTGTTCCTCGGCGTTGGCGCGAGCCGAGCTCATCTGCTCACGCACAACTTCCAGACGCTGCCGCGCGGCCGGGTCCGGCGTGGCGCGCATCGCGCCGATCCAGGCGCGGTCCGCAATTGCATACTCTTGCGCGGAAATGGCCGTTTCGGCGAGCTTACGCCATAGCGCTGCGTCGCGTGGGGTGAGCGCGGCGGCCTTGTCGAGCCATTTCACCTTTTCAGCCGCCGCCGTTTCGAGATTCGCCAAACCGAGCAGCGGCGCCACCCAACGAGGGTTCTGCTGCATCGCGGCGAGGAACTCTTGCCGCGCTTGGGGCGTCGCTCCATCGAGGCGCGCGGCCTCGTAATAGATCCGGGCGTTTTTGGAGTTGTTCTTCGCCGCCGCGGCAAATTCCCGTCGTGCCGTTGCTGCGTCCCGCGCGGCCAGTGCCGCCAGGCCACGACCTTCCTCGGCGGTGGCGCCGCTGAGTTTCGCATACGCTGCCGCGACGCCCGTGTCCCCCCGCGCCAGCATCAGGTCCGCCAGAAGCAGAGAGGCCTCGTCCTGCTCGAGTGTCGCGATCCGATAATCGCGAATCGGGCTGAGCGGGCGGCCGGAAAAAACGATGTCCGGGAAGATAGCGGAGTGAAGGAAGAGGTCGAGTTCGGCTTCCATGTCTTTGCCGGAGCGGCGAAATGCGTTGCGGTACGCCGTATCGCGGTCCGCCCCTTGCACCAGGTTCGACAGGTAAACGCCCAATTGATCGCGGGTGGCCGGATTTGCGAACAGGTGGTAGATACGCCCCCAGTCTCGCGTGCGGCCCTCGGCGCCCAGAGGATGGATGGTGACATGGACCGACACGCTCGAATAGCCGGTGAGCATCGCTACCAGACCCGCGTCCTCCTCCGCCGGCAGCGGCTTCAGATTCTGATCGACGAGCATTCGGGCCAGGTCCTTGTAGAGCGCCGAGGGCAAGGGCCCTTTGGCAGGAACCGTGACGAAGAGCGCGTCGCGGCCCAGGGTGGGAGTCGGGAGCTCCGGGCCGGCGTCGCCTTGATGCCGCACGGCGACCACGGCGAGCGGCCAGACCAGCTTCGCGTCTTGTACGCCCGCCGCCATCGAGAACGTGGTGCGGAATTCTTCCAGTTGGCTGAAAACCTCGCGCGCGTTCTGGTCGCCGGCGTCGGAGTACACAAGAAACG
Source organism: Acidobacteriota bacterium (assembly GCA_021788955.1). The sequence goes on along the minus strand of JAJYKC010000125.1, from coordinate 1,089 downwards.
CGTCGCCGCGAATCCGGACCCAGTGCGCGGCCGCATGCGCGCCGGCCGAGGCCATCACCAGGGAAATCACGAGGCGAAAAACAAACCTCACGACTCGATCTTAGCGAACGCTCCCCGCTCCCACGGAAACGCGGCGGTCAGGGACGTGGCAGGATCGTGACAACGAGAGCGTGGACCGGCGCCCTGCTCGTTCCGCGATAGGAGTGCGGCTCGCTCGAGTCGAAATACGCACTGTCACCGGCTTTGAGAACGTGTTCTTCGTCGTCGTAGTAGATCGCGAGCGTGCCTTCGAATACGTAAAGAAACTCAGAACCTTCATGGAAGTGGGGCCTCACGTCTTCCGGCGAGCACTTCGGGAACTCGGCCAGGTACGCCTGAATTGCCTTGTCCTGGGCCGGGAAGGCCAGGTTCTCGAAAAAGTACGCCGGCCTCACGGAGCCGGGTTGATCGGGGAACTTAATTCGCTCGTCCTGGCGCGTGATGCCGAACATGTGCTTCTTCTTCCGGTCGCCGAAAAAGTGAGACAGGCTGATATCGAACACCATAGCGATGCGCGCCAGAGTCGGCAGGGTAGGGATCAGCTTGCCGTTTTCCAACTGGCTCAACAGGGAAGCGGATAACCCGGTATGCCGCCCAAGATCGACCAGAGCGATTTTCTTGCGCAGGCGAAGTTGCCGGAGCTTGCGGCCTATCTCATAAGAGGACAGCGAGCGGCGGATCGTTTCCGCGCTTTTTTCAGTCACAATAGAATCTATTTTATCATGGGCTAAATTCCAGGCGTAATTTTCTGTAACACTAAAACTCTTTTCAATCGCCTCTGGCATCTCCCCTCCTGGCTCATTAGGCTAGAAATCAAGGCCGCCTTATTGACGACCGGAAGGAACCCTGAGATGCAAAACGAAGCAATTGGTCACGAACGCCGAGCCGATGATGAACTGGTAGTGCTCAGCCAAAAGGGCGATGGGCCGGCGTTTTCCGAACTCGTTCAGCGCCACCGGTCCTCGTGCTCGAAGCTCGCCTACTCGATCCTTGGTCATCGACAGGATGCGGAGGACGAGGTTCAGAATGCGTTGTGGACGGCTTATGAGC
>JAJYKC010000124.1:4028-6953 GCA_021788955.1 Acidobacteriota bacterium | reverse complement strand
ATGCCGGCGTCACGGAAACGATGTTCACCCCGACCTGCGCCGAGTCGCCCAGCGGCTCGAGCATCGTCCCGTCCACCACGTTCGACATCGTCTGCCCCGCGGCGATCGTCAACTGCGGCCCATACGCCTGTCCGTTCTGCGTCACCTGCACCACCACCGGCGCTCCTGGCGCCTGCTTCACCATCGCGAAAATATCCCGCACCGCGTGCGTCGCGTCCATCACCAGCGGCGCCGCGGCGTTCGTCTCAATCGCCAGCGGCCCTTCCACCTGCATCGTCAACTGTCCGCCTGACAGCGTCCGCAGCCCGTAGTCCGTCGTCCCGGTCAACGACTCCTGCGCCACCGGACCGCTGCCCCGCGAGTTCGTCATGAATAAGTCCGCTGTCACAATGCGCTTGTCCGCGAACGGAATCGGGAAACTGTAACTCCCGCTCTCCGGACTCCCGAAAAAGTCCGGAAAGAATGGCATCACAAAGCTCATCCGCGTCAGTGCCCACACCGTAACTCCCGCGTTGTGGCTTGCCGCCGCCGTTCCGTATTCCCCCCGCGTCACCGTCAGCGTCACCCCGTCGCTCGCGGTGGCGATCACCAGCATCACTTCGGCTTCCACTTCGAGCAGCGCGCCCGGCTGAGCCCCCGTCTGCCCTACTGTCACAACCGTCGTATCCGTCGCCGCGATCCCCGCGCTCAGTGTCACCGTCGACGGCCCGCCTAACTCGTCCCAGTAACCCAGCGTCAACGTCCCCGCCGTAATCGTACGAGTGTTCGTCAGCGTGCTGAACCCGATCGCCTGCACCTGCACGCTCCCTTCGCCCGGCGCGTTCAACCCGAACACCGGCGCCGGCGGCACGCTCGCGTCCACCGGCGTCACCGTCACCCCGCCGGTCTGCCACGCCGTAATCGGCGACAGCGCCGGGTCCGTCTCCTCGTTCCGGACGTTCGCCGCCCGCCCGGAAATCTCCACCGTCATCCCCGGCCGGTCCGGAACCGTAAACGTCGCCGGACTCATGCTCGCCGTCGATCCGAACTGCCAGCCCGCATCCACCACAGCGAACTCGCTCGTCCCGTCCGGCGTCACCGTCCAACTCTGCGCAACCGTCACCGTTGTCGCCGTGTTCGCCAGAATCTGTCTCTCCTGCCCGGCGCCTGTCCCGGAGCTGATCCGCGCCATCATCCCCTGAAACTCATTCAACGTCATCTGTAACTGGCTGTTGCCCACCGTCGTCGCCGACTCGATATTCACCGGAGTCTGCGGCAGCAACTCAAACCGCCAGTAGAAATTCGCATGGTCGTAGTTCGCGTCCGGTGGCGGCACAAGCGTCTCCGCCGCACCGCTATCGGTAAAATGCGCCGCCACGGCCTGCGCCGGCGCGATGCGGTACAACTGCTGCGGTGTCGCACCCCGGTATACGTTGAAACTCGCCGTCGTCGCCGAGAAACTCAGCCCGCTCAGAGTAACTGCATTCGTCTGAGTCCCGGATGGAATCGCCGCCGCCACCACAAACGACAGCGCCGTCTCGTTCCCGTTCGCATCCACCGCGCTCAACGCGTAGTACAGCGTCTGCCCGCCCCCGAGCGTCCCGCCCGTCAACGAAATCGAAGGATTCAGACCAACAAGCGGTATATTGGCCGCGCTCGCCGCGGGCTTCGCCGGAGGAGCAAATCCCACCGCCAGGCTTACCGTGTAACTTCCGTCCGCGCTCTCCGTGTCCGTCTCCGTGATCGCGAACTCCGGACTCCCGTTCGCATCCGTCGTCGCCCCGGCGAGCGGCCTGGGTAACCCCGTTCCCGCCCCCGCCTGCCTCCCGATCCCGCCGCTCCCCAGCAGCGCGTTAGGCCCATACCACGCATCGTCGTGAATCTGCGCCGTAATCGTCGCAGTCCGGTAATTCGGCCCCGGCGCAATCCGGGTTACGCGGAATAACTGCCTCGTCCACCCCTCCCGCGCGTAGGTCAGCGTAATCAAATCCCCGGGATTCAGCCCGAACGCCTTCACGCTCGTCTCGAAATCCACGTACGTGTTCCCCTGCACGCTCTTGTTCAACTGCAGCGTAATCGCCCGCGCCGCTTGGTTGAAATTCGGCAGGCCGAGAGCCGTAAGCGATGTCGTCACCGGCTGCCCGCTCAACTGCACATCGTCGATATCCACCAGCGAGATACTGTCCTGCTGGTACTCATTGAACTCGTCCTGAAACTCAACCGCCATCTGGTTCGGAGAATCCGCGATCGGCCGCGAATACACCCGCACCGTCGATTCGCCGTTGCTCCGGCGAACAATCCCCGAGAAGGAGTTATCCCCGAACTCATATGCCGGCCATCCGCCGTTGATCGGCTCGACACTGTTGCTCGACGCGATCTGTACCGGTTGCTGCTGCCCAATCGGTCCCTCGGCCTTCAACTGCAACAGCCCGCCCTGGCTCATCGTCAGATACAACGACGACCCGTTCCGGATCCCGCGCACCACGTCCGACGTCGGCCGCCGTGAATTCAAAATCAGGTTGCATTGAAACTGCGGCGCCGTCACCGGATTTCCGTTCAAATCCACGGCCTGTACCACCGTGTCGCAAACCCCCGCCGCAGCCGCGAAGCTCACTACGTCGACTTCGTCCTTCGTCCAGCCGCTTCGTTGCAGCGCATCCAGAATTACCCACGCCGGGTTATTCGTGAACACCGTGTCCTGATACGCCCCCGCGGCCGTGTACCGGTCCAGCAACATCCCCTGCACCAGCACCTGCACCTGCGGCAGCGTAATTCCGTCGCTAATGCGGTTCGGAACCACCACGCTCAGATACGCCATGCTGCCGTACGGGTCGCCCAGCGGATTCCCTTGCGAGTCGGTGAAGTCCATGTCGAAACCACCGTCGCGCTCGCCCGCCGTCACCAGGTTGTACCAACCCGTCGCGGTCATGTTCGCGCCCTGCTGTC
>JAJYKC010000124.1:0-4018 GCA_021788955.1 Acidobacteriota bacterium | reverse complement strand
TGCTGTCCCGCCGGAATCTCAATGTCGTTTACAATCACCTTCAGAATGCCGTTGATCTGCCCCATCCCCAGCAGCAACTGCATCCTCGTCAGGTTCCCGTCGTTGCGCGAAAACACGATCGGAGGCGCAAACCACCCCGTTCCGTAAATCAGCGGAACATAGTCGTTGTAACGCGCCTGGTTGTCAATTACAGGCGACCACTCCCGCGCCCCCTGCCCGTAACCTCGTACCTGTACGAGCGACGGCACATACTCGATTCCCCCGAATCGCGCCGTCGTGTTCCCCTGCGCATCTTTCGAGAACATCCCCCGGTGTTCGCACGAAGTCCGCGAGTAATCACACGACGTATACGCCGCCCCGGCGTTCAGGTTGCCCGCTCCGCCCGCCACGTCCGCCGAGTACCCGCATCGGTAGAACATGTCATACCGTCCCTCGGTCCCGCCGTTCAATCCCTCCTGCCGCTGCACCAAAGTCGAAGGAAATTGCCAGGGGCACCGCCGCTGAATCCTCACTTCCGGCAAATACACCCGTGTTAGATTCAACCGGCTGACAAAACTAACCCGGAAACTCGACTCCGTCGATTCCTCCGGCGGATTCGCCACACCGCGAAACACCACTTCGCTCTCCGACAACGCAACGCCGTTCACCAGGTCGAAGAACAGAAACTGAATCGTGACCTGCGCACCCTTCCAGCCCACATTACGCTCGATCTCCGAACAGATCGAGTCCGCGTTCCCCAGCGTAATCGACACGTTCGCCAGGCTGTCGATTCCCTGATTCGAAGACGCCCGCAGATCGAACACGTTATGCTGTATTACTCGCGCCGTGTAAGCCACGCCGTTGTAAGTCACGCTGTGCGTGCTGTAACTCTCGGTCTGCCCGTCCGCGAGCGTAATATCAAAAAGGAATAGAGGCGTGCCCGGTGTCGTGAGGTTTTTCAGGGTATCGATCGTCGCCATCTCGGTTTCTTGCCCTCTCAGTCCGGAATCGTCGTGAAAATCTGAATCACCGCCGAGTTCTGATTCACGCCTGTCGAAACTCGTTGGATCTCATCCTGCGCGAAGCGGCTCTCCGGATACACGCCGCCCCGTCCCGCGGTCGCTTTATACAAACTCGCCGTCGGTTGTGCCTCCACCTGCGGCCCAAATACATTCACCTGCGCCCCCGGCGTAAGCTCAATCCGGAACGTGATCGTCCCCTGGCTGCTCGCCAACAGACTCTCCATCTGCACCCTCGTCCAGCCGCCCGTCGTGTTCACTGTCTCGTGCAACGCCGCCGTCCCGTCCGTCGCCACTAAGCTCACGCTCGCCGGAGCCGCGCTCGACACATACGCGCTGAAGGCATAAATCAACCCCGCTGGAGCCGGCAGCGTCTGCCCCATTCCCTGCTGCGTTTGGCCGCCGTTGGTCAGCAGGAATGCGCCCGTTCCCCCGTTCGGATCTCCGATCCCGCCTCCCACCGTCACCATCGGGTCCGTCGTCCAGGCAGAGTTCGTCAAGTCCGAACTCCACACCAGCAAGTTGTCTGTCGGATCGAGAAATGTAAACGCGTTGAGCCTGCCTTGCGCCGCCTTGTACAGCGACTCGATCGCCGCCCACTCCGCGTCCGTCAAATGCGAGTAAGTCAGCTTCCACTGCACGGAATCCGCACCAGCATCCGGCGAACGGATCGTCGCCCCGCTCGGCATCGCGCTCTGAACCGTCCGGTGCGTCTCCTGCCTTGCAATCGGGAACTGGCTCGTGCCGCCGCTCGATAACTGAGGATAGTAAAGCATCTCAGCTCCGGTTTTCCCGCACCGTCAGCACGGTCGCCCCATTTAACTCCGCCGCGAACGTCTCCGTCATCGTGTCCCCGGCAAGGCTGCACGATGGATAAACCGTCCCGTCCCACGGGTCCGTGAACGCGAAGTTCCCCGCCCTCCCGGCCATCTCGCGGAAAAATTCCTGCAGCGCGTGCATCTCCGCTTCATCCAGCGCGCTCACTTGAATCGTCCACTGATGCAGCGGCGCGGCGTAATCCCCGAACCTCTGCTCGCTCCCGTCCACAAATCGAAGCACCTGTGTCGAGTAAGTCAGCGTCCTTCCCGCCGGATACTGCGCCACCGCGCCCGTCTTCAACACAGGAAAGCTGTTCATCACCCCGCCTTTAGTACCCCTGAATCACATCGTTCAGCGAATTGGAGTTCAGCAGCGCCTGCCGCACCGCCGCGGCAATATCCGAACTCCGGTTCAGGAATGACTGCGTGTCCATCGCATTCACCTGCACCGTCACCTGCGGTCCCGCCTGCGCCTGGCCCCCGCTATTCACCGCCCGCGGCATCCCGTTCTGTCCCCAGTCCGCCGCGCTAAGTCCTCCGCCGCCCGGCCCGTCGATTCCACCCTCAAACTGCACCGAAGGCGGCATCAGAAACGGCATTAGCGGCGGCGGAGCGCTGTTCCCACCCCCGAACAGGCCCGCCAGTCCGCCAACGAGCGAACTCAGCCCGAATCCGCCGCCAAAAAGCGACGCCAGACTGAACCCGCCTTCTCCGAATCCGCCAAGTAACCCGCCGAACAACCCGTTCAGAAACCCTCCTCCACCGCTGTTCTGTTGCCCGCCATACAACAACCCGTCTAATACCTGATTCCCCTCGAAGATCGAACTCTGTTGCCCCGCCGTAGTTACTCCATTCACGCTGCTCCCCGCACCCGCCATCACAGGCTGCGTCAACGGGTCCACCAGGCTGTTATAGAGCTCTGCGTCGGGAATGTTTCGTCCCCTTCCGCTCCCCCCGCTCGAGAAATGTCCCAGCTCCGCCAGGTAATCGCTCCGTGTCGCCGTGTTCGACAACAGCGCCTGTAATTCTTTCCCCATCGACGTGTTGTTATTGCTCATCGTTCCTCTCCGCCCGCAACTCCTTCTCCAGCGTCATCAGCGCATCCACTTCTCTTGCGACCATCTTGTCCCAGTCCCGCTCGCCTAGCGTCTTCCACACCTGAAATGCTTCCACCCATCCCTGGCTTTCCGCCGTTATTTCCGTCTTCGGGCATTGGTCCGTCGCCACTCGCTTCCGCGTCCACACAATTCGCTTCTCGCCCCGCTCGCTCTCCGGTAGCCAACCGCACCGCCGCTCCCGCTCCAGACCCGCTCTCCGGCATTCGTCGCACTTCCACCGGTCTGGCCCGGCAAGTTGAAAATGAAAGGCGACGATCAGTTTTTTCGCTCTTCTTCCGTCAACCCCAACTCGTGCCGCACCCGCGCCGCAATCTCCCGCACCAGCCCTTCCGGACCCCGCTCGATCAACCCCTCCACCGTCGCCGCCTCACCGTCGATCTTCAGCCCCTCAATCCGTACCAGACCCCACCGGACATACAACTGCTCCAGCTCATTGCCCAGCAGGTTCGCTTCCAGCTTTTCCAGCGGTCCCTTCTTCTCTGGCGCCGCCTCCAGAAACTCTACCCGTCCGGTCAACTCTCTAGCCATCCGCACTAACTCCGCCCGCCGGCCGTAAGATACACGCCGCAGCACGTAACTTACTCCGCCCATCGACTTCGCCTCGTGCTTCTGCTCGCTCTCCCAGTTCATTCCGGTCTCCTCATCTCATCCGAAAGCCACGAAGATGTCGTTGTTGTTCGCCCCTTGCCCCAGGCTTTCGCCGAACTTCCACTGCAGCCGCACTTCCCGGTCTTCAAATTCCGGCACCTCCGGTATCACGCTCTGGATATAGATCCCGAATAACTCGCCAGCCTGGTTCCCAAGCTGCAGCATCGCGGCCATCGGCGACCTCTGCCGCGCCGCCTGGTACAGCATCTGCGTCGCCTGATCGTCCATCTCGTACAGGCTGAGCTTCAAACTCACGGTCCGGTTTCCCGCCGCCGTTGCCCGCGGCAACATCGACCCGAACTCCGTCACTCGAAGATCCAGCGCGTTGTTGATTGAAACCTCGGCGGCCGTTACCGTCAGGAACTGGTTCGGAATCGCCCCGAGCCAAACCTCGCCTAAGTGCCCGGGAATGATCGTGTAGTCGAACGGATTCAGC